>JAFLJV010000202.1 GCA_022712845.1 Sulfurimonas sp.
GCAGAATGGTTATACCCAAGTAAAGATATTACAGATATAGAATTTATTCTTATAGATGATGAACCTCATACAAGATTCAGTCTTAAAGATTTAGGTAATTTTGATGTTTGGGGATTTGGTAAACACATCGCTCTTGATGCATCTTTAGCAATACTAGCTGCAAATAAAGCGATGGATATTGAAGCCATAAGAGAAAACTTACTTACTTTTAAAGGAATCAAAAAACGATTTGATATTGTTGGTAGTAAAAAAGATAGTGTTATTATCGATGATTATGGGCATCATCCAACAGAAATAAAAGCAACTTTTGAATCTGTAAGAGAGTATGCATCTCTAAAAGGTTTTGATAAAATTACAGCTATTTGGCAACCACATAAATACTCTCGTACCATAGATAACCTTGAAGAATTTATCGAATGTTTTGAAGGAGTGCAAGAGCTTATTATTTTACCTGTTTGGTCAGCTGGTGAGAGTTCACGTGAGATTAACTTTAAAGAGAAGTTTAAAAGGTATAATTTGACAATGGCAGATAATATCAAAAGAGCGAACAACACCATAACTGTTATAAAAAATAAAGAAAATCTTAAAATATTAGATAAAGGTTTAATTATTGGCTTTGGTGCTGGAGATATAACTTATCAAATAAGAGGAGTAAAATAGTGGCATATATAGTTGGTTTAGTAATTGTAGGGCTATTTTTTTTAGCCCTACACTATTTTACAGAAATAACTCGTAATCAAAAGATTTTAGTAACTACTGTTGTGTTAGCTATAATGATATCAGCAATTGCTTTTAATGCATACAGTACTTCTCAAAGAGAAAATATGATGAATGTTGTAATGAAATTCAACCAACACAAAACAATTCTCTGTGGTAATATAGAAGTAAATGACAAAGACTACTCTTTAAGTATTGGAACATATACTTTTATTGGTATTGAAAATACACCAAGTTATGGACAGATGATTAGCGCATCTACATGCGAGTAAACAAAAGCTCTAAAGTTGATACTCTTATAAATCAACTTGATTTAAATGAACATATAAGTTCATTTAAACAGTTTTTTTCAAGAGAAAACTCACTTTATATAGAGGGTGATCAAGAACTTCACTACCGTTATATAAAAGCACTTGATACTATCGAGTTTAAAGCACCTCCTAAAATAAGTGACTTTTCCACTATAAAACTACATCTAAAAAAACATGGTATTTTAAATTTTGAACAGATTTTTGAAATTATAAAAGTTGTTAGATATTTTCGATATTTTAAAAATCGTGAATTAGATGGAATTATTGGTGAATGGATGAGTAAATTTATCATTGATGAAAAATTCAATGAAATTGATAAATATTTCACTCATGATGGTAAATTTGAAGAAAATTTAGATGAGACATTATTTGGTCTTGGAGCAAGAATAAAAGAGCATAAATCTAATATAAGTGGCTCACTTAAAAGACTTATGACAAGTTCTAAATTATCCTCATATCTTATAGACACTCAAGTACATCTTCTTAATGATGAAGAGTGTGTTTTAGTTCGTGGTGGATTTAACCATGTTCTTCGTGGTGCAGTAATTGGAAGAAGTAGCAGTGGTGGTTTTTTTGTTACACCTGATTCTATACTAAAATCAAAAGAGCAGATACGTTATATAAACCAAGAAAGAGAAGCGATTTTTTATAGATATGCGAAGGAATTTTCTTCTAAGTTAAGTGAGCTTCAACTTTTTATAGCTTTTTGCGATAAAGAGTTTACAAAATTTGATAATTACCAGGCTAGAGTTTTATTTGCACGTACATTAAATCTACAGATTGTTAAATCTAAAAAAAACTCTAAAATAGTTTTACATGACTTCATTCATCCTGCCTTGCAAAATGCAAAACCCATCAGTGTTGATTTTTCTAAAAATGTACTAATCATTACTGGTGTAAATGCTGGTGGTAAAACCATGCTTTTAAAATCTATACTTGCATCTGCTTTTATGGCAAAATATATTATACCGATGAAATTAAATGAGTCCAAATCACATGTTGGAAATTTTAAAAACATTCTCTCTATCATTGATGATCCACAAAATGTAAAAAATGATATATCTACTTTTGCTGGTCGTATGCAAGAGTTTTCTCGTATATTTGAGTATAAATCAGCTTTAGTTGGAGTTGATGAGATAGAACTTGGTACAGATAGTGATGAAGCCGCCGCTCTTTATAAAGTTATGCTTGACAACCTTGTACTTAAAGGGCAAAAAATCATAGTTACAACTCACCATAAACGCCTTGCTGCTTTAATGGCTGATAGAGATGATGTTGAGTTAATGGCTGCTATTTATGATGAAGTCAACAGAGTTCCCACTTATGAGTTTATGCATGGTATCATCGGGAAAAGTTACGCTTTTGAAACAGCGAGTAGATATGGAATATCAAATAATATCGTAAGTGAGGCAAAAAATATTTACGGTGATAATAGTGAAAAACTGAGTTTACTAATAGAGAGAGGTTCACAACTAGAGCGTGAACTAAAACAAAAACATAAAAAAGTAGACGAAAAACTAGACGCATTAAATGCAAAAGAACTAGAGTTAAAAGATCAAAAAGAAAAACTATATCAAGAGTTACAAGAACAAAAAAATGTTTTAAAAAGTAGCTATGATATTGCTATAAACGAAGCAAAGTCTGCTGCTCGTGCTGGAGATACAAAAGCAATTCACAGAGCTATGAATAAAGCAAACAAAAAATTACCTCCTCAAAAGAAAGAAACTAAACACAAACAAGAAACCTTTGAAATTGGAGATAGTGTTAAATATCACTCTCAAAAAGGTATTATTATCTCACTAAAAGATAAAAAAGATGCCACTGTAGAGATAGATGGTATGAGAGTAAGAGTTAAAACTTCACAACTCAAACATACAAAAATTATAAAACAAAAATCTAGAACTGATGTAAAAGTAAATGTAGAAAAAAGAGCTGGACTAAAGTGTGATTTACACGGTATGAGAGCTGATGAAGCTACGGAAGTACTTGATAAATTTCTCTCAGATGCTCTTTTAAATGGCTGGGATGAAGTTATAGTTTATCATGGGATAGGAACTGGAAAATTATCTTATGCTGTTAAAAATTTTCTTATAGCACATCCAAGAGTACAAAAATTTGATGATGCACCACAGCACTTAGGTGGTTTTGGTGCTAAAATAGTGACTCTTTAACTTAGTTACAAATCTAGTGTTATTTATAGCAAGTGTTAATATACTCTTCTGATTCTTGATACTCTCTATAATCGCAAATAATAAAACAAGAAAATAACATACCTATAAGTACTAATATAAAAAGATTAACTTTTAAAAAAATAGCAATCATAAGCATAATTACCACAAATAACGCTAGCTTTATCTCTATTTTTATTAGTTGACTTTTCATAATATACCCTTTTTTGGATCTATATCATTCATCTATACGAGTTCATTCTAAATATTTACTTTATGTAAATCGTTTAAATAGAAAAAAGATTTAATTTTTTATTTAATTTTTTCACTTTTAGCTATATTTTTTTTAATAGATAGTTTTAAAATAGACATAACCCCTATATTTAGGTAAACTTATCAAAATTAAATAGAACATTTTTAGTGATAGTTAATTATCATATACAGTATTAAATGTATAAAGTATTTGTTGAATAAATAGCTAAAAGTCTTTATAAAGAATTTTGAAGTATTTATTCAAATATTAAAAATCCTTCTGATATTAACTCAATTTAGAAAGCAGATTTTATGATAAAAAAGGCTTTGAAAATATTAGTTTAATGCAAAAAGCGAGAAAACAAGCTTACAAATTTACAAAAAAATAAGTTGTATTTACGAGTAAGCTTATTTCTAAACTCAGACATTAAATAATGGTTTTAAAATATAACTTTTGTTATAATAGATAAAACTTTAAAAATAGAGAGACAACTAGTGTTTTAAAAAAATATGTCAATTTGCAATACAATTGAGCTAAATAGATCTTTTTTGATAAAATCAAATAAAAAGTTGGTTTAAAATGAAAAATATTAAATTTATGGATTTTTGTGCTGGAATTGGTGGTGGTAGAATTGGACTTGAAAACTTAGGTATGTCATGTCTTGGTTTTAGTGAAATCGATAAAGATGCAGAAATAACATATAAACATTTTTTTGGTAAAGATGAAGTAAATTATGGTGATTTAATGAAAATAAATCCTGATAATTTACCAGATTTTGACTTTATGGTTGGTGGTTTTCCATGCCAAACATTTTCTATTATTGGCAAGAGGTGTGGACTAAAAGATGAAGAACGAGGACAAGTAATTTATGGCTTAGTAAAAATACTAAAAGCTAAAAATGTAAAATACTTTATTTTAGAAAATGTAAAAGGTTTAATCAATCATGATAAAGGTAATACATTAAAAATTGTTTTAGAATTATTAGACAATGCAGGATATAAAGTATTTCATGAAAATTTAAATAGCTTGAATTTTGGTGTACCGCAAATGAGAGAAAGAATCTATTTTGTAGGAATACAAAAAGATTTAATTGATGATGATTTTAAATATGAATTTCCAAAAGAATATAGTGGCGATGATAAATCTTTACAAGATTGTTTAATTGATGAGGAAGAATTAACATTTGATGATAGATTATCCTCCTATCAAACTTTTTTAAAATATTTAGATAATAAATACAACAAAAACAAATACAATATAAATGACCTTTTATCAAAAGAATATACAGTGATAGATACAAGACAATCAGATTTAAGAATTTATTATGAAAAGACTCCTACATTAAGAAGAGGACGACATGGAATATTATATGTTAAAAATGGTAAGTTTAAAAAACTATCAGGATATGAAGCTTTATTATTACAAAATTTTCCAAAAAAATATGCTAATAAGGCAAAAGGTAAAATATCTAATTCTAAACTTTTACAACAGTCAGGTAATGCAATGACATCGACTGTAATTGAAGAGATTAGTAAAAATTTAATGAAATCAGTAAGAGCAATATAATGATAGAAAAAGAAATATTAATAAATAGAGGTTCAACAACCGCTAAAAATGGTTTTAAAAATGAAGATTTTACACTAGCAGAATTTAATAATTGGGAAAATAGTGAACTTGCTAAACTTTGGCTAAAAGCCATGGATTATGATTTAACAGATATTGAAAGTGTGCGAGCTACAAAAGTTAAAGGCTCGTTCAAAGCTGATATACAAGTAGAGATTAAAATTGAAATAAAATTAAAAAGTTTAACTGATATTCAAAACCTACAAGTGAAACTTGTATCAAATCCAAAAGGATTTAATCAAATAGATAAAAGATGGTTAAAGAAATATAATGAACTTTGGAATATTCCAAGTGATGTGTATGAATTATTACAATATTTCACAGGAGAGAAATTTCCAAAAATTGATAATCCAAGAGATGCTAGAAGAATGTTTGCTGATGAATTTTCAGAAGATGAACAACAAATATTATTAAAGTTTTTTAATAACAATAAAACATTAATTGTAAATGACATTTTAAAAGGTAGAGGTAAGTTTTCTGCTGAATGGATGTTAGTAATTTTAAAATTAAAAGATACAGATACTATTGATTGGGCATTAGAGCCAATAAATAAAGTCTTAAACCATTTTGGAAATGGAGAAATTTATATAACACCAAGAGGTAGTTTTAAAATTGGAAATATAACTGTTCAAAGAAAAGGTGGAGATAATGGAAGAGAAACAGCAAATATGTTGCAGTTTAAAATAAATCCAGCTGAATTGATAGACAAAACATAGGAACACAATAAATTACCTAACGGAAATTTATGGTTTTATTCGACCGTTGCACATTATCTGAAAGTTACACCTTTGAGATTGAATATCCACTTTTATAATTGTTAATAAAAATATTAAATATATAAAATACAATGAAAAAAAGTTAACTGAAATAAGAGATTTAAGATGATAAGGTTTAGAAAAAACAGCTCGTAAAACTTTCTTGAATATCTATCCTCGTTCTCTCTTACCTTTAACAATTATAAGCTAGTTACAAATTTCTTATATTTTTGAATTAATGGTAGTGAACCTATATTTTGTAGAAA
>JAFLJV010000252.1 GCA_022712845.1 Sulfurimonas sp.
GATTCAGTAGTAGATAAGTTTCTAGAAGACTTATACTCAAAAGAGACTATTAACTTTAAATCATCAGTTATTAAAAATGACATAGAAAATAAAGTAAACGAATATGCTTCACTTATGCTCGAAGAAAGAGCCGATAAATCAATGTCAGAACATGAAACGGCAAAATTACTAAACCAATATAAAAATGAGTTACTCCAAGAGTATAAAGATAGTCTTGAAAACTCAACTAACAATGTGATGAGTGCAGAGCAACAAGCCATCATAAAAGTTCTTATGGAAGAGAATACTCAAGAAACTAGCTCTTTAGAAAAACTTTTAGCGAATGAAACCCCATCTTTGAAACCAAAGTCAGCTGCTGATACTTTAATTCAGGAGATTGTTAAAAAGTTAGATAATTTTTTAGATGATAAAGATCTTAGTGATGAGATAAAAGATGCCTTTAAAAGAGATTTTATATTATCAACTGGATTCGAAAATATTAAACAATTACCAAATGGTAAATTTGATCTTGATACTTTTCATATTGATCCATCAACATTTGATATGGAAAAAACATTAGACTTTGTTTTACATAATTGGAATATGAATAAAAATTCGTCTTTTGTAGAAAAAAAACAAGAATACATCAAACTTATAGAATTAGGTAAAGAATTTAAAAATACACTTTAGATAGAGGATAAATTATGAATGTAACATCCACAACACAATACACAACAACAAGTAGTTCAAATGCAAGGACGCAAGATACATCAGCATATGATGAAGTAGCTCAAAAGAAGCAACCAAGTAGATATGAAACTCTTTTAGATATGAACTATGACAATATGTCTGAAGCTGAACGAAGAGAATTATCACATTATAATGCAATGCGACCTATGTCATTTTTAGATGAAGAGGGAAATAAAGCTCTAAATAAAGCTCTCGAAGGAAAGACTGATGCTGAGAAATTTAGCATAAAAAACATGTTACAACTTGAATTTATGACAAGCGTAAAGGTTAATCATACTAATCATACAGTAGATAGACAGAAGTTTGATAGTGTTGATACAAGCAAAAATGCAACTATAAATAGATTTGAGTCGTTTATAGAAGATTCAAAGAAAAATGGAAGTGTTGATAATATTGGACTTATAAATGTTATGAATAATTTTCTGAATATTTATAAAGTCAGTGATACATCAACTAATATGCAAGATAAAGAAGATTCAGTTCTTGATGAGTTTATTGAAGATTTATATTCAAAAGAGACTATTAACTTTAAATCATCAGTTATTAAAAATGACATAGAAAATAAAGTAAACGAATACGCTTCACTTATGATGGAAGAAAGAGCCGATGACTCAATGTCTGAACTTGAAACTGCAAAACTACTAAACCTATATAAAAATGAGTTACTCCAAGAGTACAGAGATAGCCTTGAAAACTCGAATGATAACGCTTTAAGCGTAGAACAACAAGCGATTATAAAAGTGCTTTTAGATGAAAATGTAAAAGAAACAAGTTCACTAGAAGCACTTTTAGCTGCTAAATCTGAAACAGTACAGGAAAGACAAATGCAGGGTGGAGAAAATTATTATATGAAGAACCTTGATGCAAGAGGTAATGAGATAGTAAATAATTTACTTTCAGGAAGAACAGATACTGAAAAATTTGCAATCAAAGCGATTATGGATAGAGGACTTAACTTTAAAAATACTGAAGCTTATGCCATGGCGGCAGAGGCCTTTAATGAACATGAGAATAAATCAAATGTTGATAAGAATGATATGCTAAAGGTCGGAACAAAGCTTAACAATACTCAAGATTATTTAAGTGCATTGGATTCATATATCCAAAGGGGTCAAGAAGGTGTAGATAAGTATGGCATAGTAGAAGTTGCCGTGCAGCTTAGAAATGAGTATATGAGTACAGATAAGAATAAAGAAAAAACAAGGTCTTAAAAATAATTTTAAATACAAATAAAATGCTATATAAAGGCTAAACAATGAATATAACATCAACAACCCAAACTAACAATACAACATCAAGAGTAGATAGAAAAAATGAAACTACTGATACTGAGTATAAGAAAGCTGAATCTACCGCAAATGGGGTAGTTGATACTCAAAAAACTTATAATAAAAACACTTCTGTAGTTAAAAACTTTTTAAATGATTTATACTCTAATGAATCAACAAGCTTCAAATCATCGGTTATTAAAAATGACATAGAAAATAAAGTAAATAAATATGCCCAATTGATGATGGATGAAAGAGGAACTGCAACTGAATCAGAACTCCAAACCTCAAAACTTCTCAACACATATAAAAAAGAACTACTTCAAGAATATAAAACAAGTATAGAAAATTCAACTGATACTGTAATGAGTGCAGAGCAAGAAGCAATCATAAAATTACTGATGAAAGAAAATACGCAAGAGACAAATTCATTAGAGACACTTCTAGCTACAACAAATAAAACTGATGCCACTGAAGTAACAAAAGCTACTGGGAAAATGGCTGAAATGCAAGAGAAATATAAAGATGTTTATACACCTATTCCAGAGACTTACACTATAGAAAGTGAAGAACTTCAACAAACTAAGATTAAAGAGGTTTATCCTGATTATATATCAGGTCCTGAATTTTTAAAAATATTAGATTCTTTTCTTGAAGGCCCGCGTATTCAACTAGGTCAAAAACTAACACCAGATGAAGTAGAAAAACAGAAGCTAGATTATGAAAAAGCTACTACAAAAGCTTTTGAACAAGTTGGAGGTAAAGAAGAATTTATAGCCATGACAAAAGGTGCTCATGAAATCATGAGAGAATACCCTGTAAATAATTGGGGAAAAGATGATAGAGTTCATAATGCTACTGAGTTAGCACGATTTACAAATGCCGCAACATATGAAGGATTGGAACAAGGTAAGACAATAGAAGAAGCTAAAATATATGCAGGAAATTTAAGGTCTTCTTTTATGGATACAAGCTACTCGACTATAAACTTTTTAGAAACGCTGATAAAAGCAGGACGAGCTGATCCAAATGCACTTGATTGGTTTTTAGACCAAGATGAAGAATACTATCCAAAAGAATTAAACGATATAGATTTTGAAGCTCCAAATAATTCAACTATGGATTTACGAGCATATGGGATAGAAGGAAGTTGGGAATTTTTTGAAGTAGTTGAAAATCAAAAGGCAATGATAGAAGGAATAGAGAAAAAAATAAGTCAATTTAACTTTATGTTAAATAACGAAAGCAATATAAAAGAAGCGTATCTTAAACTAGATGGTTCTTATCAAGATTTGGGAAATAATGCTGGATATAAGAAGCTAATAAATGAAGACTATATGCCAAGAATGCAAGAGGGGCTAAATATCTTTAAAAAGTATACAATTTATGACTCTTAAAGAATATAAAGAATTTATTATGAATGTAACATCAACATAATGATAGTCAGTTTCCTCATTAAAATAAATTCTAAACCTTATTGTTTTAAGGTAATTTTAGATAATAATTACATTATCTAAAAAGAAATCTTAAGAATATTTCGGTATAATCCACCTTTGAAAATTCTTAATACAAACAAGGCAATCCTTACATGACAGCTAAAGAACTCAACAAAGCAATTGACACATTCTTTACGACTCAAAAACCAAAAGAGTGTGCGACATATGAAACACTCATCGAACTTTTTGATAAACAACCAACAGCAGCACAAGCAAAAAATATTTTTAAACTTATCCAAAAAAACAAAACTTGTATTTATACTGCTTCAGAACATGCAAAACTTTTAAATAACAAAGAAGCAGAAGCTAGAAGAAATGCTCAAAGAAAGATGCTTGAAAATAATGACACAGATAAATTTGACATACTAAAAGAACATGAACTTTTAGAATGGTCACGTTCAGATTCTCCTGTTCGTATGTATCTTAGAGAGATGGGACAAATTCCTCTTCTTACAAAAGAAGAGGAGATAGAGATATCTAAAAAAATAGAAGGTGGTGAAAGTATTATCATTGATGCCATTTGTTCTGTTCCTTATTTGATTGAATTTATTCTAGATTATAAAGAGCCTTTAATCAATCGTGAGAGAAGGGTTAAAGAGTTATTTAAAAGCTTTGAGGATGAAAAAGATGAAGATGCTGATGATGACAATACAAATGAAGAACCAGCTGAAGAAAAAACACTCTCTGCAAAAGATAAAACAAGAGTTGAAAAAGTAACTTTAAGTTTTAAAGCTCTTGAAAAAGCTAAAAAAGACTGGATAAAATTTACAGAAAAATCATTAGATAGTTCAAATACCGAATTAACTTTAGATATAGTTCAATACTTCTTAAATGTGACTTTTAAAAAAGGTGTATTAAAGGAGAAGTTACTAGACTTAGGTCCAACTTCAAAATTAATTAACGAACTAGTTAAAGCAATGGAAACTGCTCTTAAAAGTGATGATGGTTATGAAAAAGAGCTAAAAAGACTTGAATATAAACTTCCACTTTTCAATAATACACTAAGAGCAAATCATAAAATTTTAGTAGATAAAATTAGTGACTTAGTAAAAGAAGATATTGCAAACATGGTTCCAGAAGCAACTATGGTTAGTACATATATGGAAATTAAAAAACTTGTTCAAACCAAAGAAGCATCAAAAAATAGTTTTGATATGGAACCTGAAAAGCTTGCAGATATTTTAGAGCAGATAAAACGTGGTAAAAACATCTCTGAAATCTCAAAAACAAAAATGGCAAAATCAAATCTTAGACTTGTTGTATCAATCGCTAAAAGATATACAAATCGTGGTCTTCCTTTCCTTGATCTTATCCAAGAGGGTAATATTGGTCTTATGAAAGCAGTTGATAAATTTGAATACCAAAAAGGTTATAAGTTCTCAACTTATGCTACTTGGTGGATTCGTCAAGCAATCTCAAGAGCTATTGCAGATCAAGCTAGAACTATCCGTATTCCTATTCATATGATTGAAACTATCAACCGTATAAATAAAATCATGCGTAAACATCTTCAAGAACATGGTAAAGAGCCAGATGTTGATACAATTGCCGAAGAAGTTGGATTATCTGTAGAAAAAGTTAAAAATGTTATTAAAATAACAAAAGAACCTATCTCACTTGAAGCTCCTATTGGTAGTGAAGATGATGGTCGTTTTGGTGACTTTATCGAAGATAAAACATCATTATCACCAGCTGATGCAATATTAAAAGATGATTTAAAAGCTCAAATAGAAAATGTTTTAGAGCAATTAAATGAAAGAGAAAAAGCTGTTATTAAACTTCGTTTTGGAATTATGGATGATGAAAGTGATAGAACTTTAGAAGAGATTGGAAAAGAGCTTAGCGTTACACGTGAAAGAGTTCGCCAAATCGAATCAAGTGCTATTAAAAAACTAAAACATCCTAAAGTTGGAAGAAAACTTAAAAATTATATAGAAGAGTAGTTTTAGTATCATGACTTTTGAGCAACAATGGATTGAGTACGATTATAACCCTTTTGTACTCTTTAGCTCAAATGGTAAAGTAAAATCATTAAATGCTGAAGCACAATTTCTTCTTGGTACAATTACGACTGATGAGCTATTTTCTCTTGCTACTACATACGCAAATATATCATTTGGATTTAAAACAACATTTATAGAATTAGAATTTGGTCGCTATAAATTTTTTGCACTTACAGTTGGTTATGAAAATGATAATGAGATAGGCATTAAACTATATCAAGCTCCATCATTTAAGTTAAATAAACCAAAACCTGTTGGTGAATTAGTAAATATATATACTCTTGTTGACTTATGTATATCTACAAAATCGATAAACTCACAAATAAATTTTAAAAAAGAATTTGATCCAACTATCCCAGAAGTTATTCTAAACTCAAATAGTTTTATTAAAATTTTAAATAATATATATGAATGTTTTGATGAAAATGAAAATATATATACTAAAATATTTTATCGTGTTGGTGAACATATAAAATTTGAAGAATGTAAGTATAGTATTTTTTCTATCGAAGTAAGTGCGGAAACTATAGATACTCAAAAAGTAAATAAACTTGAAATATTGGCTACAAATACAAGTTTTTATCTTGATATAAAGAAAAAAATAACTATCAATATACCAATGATAACTTCTTAATCTTTAGAACTTATATATCCTATAATAATCCCTACTAATAGTGATGGAAGATAAATTACGATATCTAAAAGTTCATTATTTTTAAGTGCAATAAATCCTAAAATCAAAAATAGATATGGTAAAAGTCTAAAAAGAGAAAAACCTGCTCTACCACCTTTTTTAATATCTTTAATATTTAGAATTTTAATCTTTTTCTTCTCTTCTTTAACTATAGCTTTTAAGTCAAGTTCATCAGTTGGAGTATCATTTATAGGTGTATCATCATAAAGTTCATGAGGGTCTTCAATCTCATCTAAAAGATCTCTTTCACCTTTAGAGTTATCAATAGCAACCTGATTTTTTACCATTTTTTTATAAGCATAAGCTGAACCAATAATTATAAAAAAACTGCTTAAAAATGCGATTTGAAGATTCATAAAAAAAGTAAAAGACATAAAATTTGTAGCTAAAATAATTAGCTCTGTGAAAACTAGAAGTTTAATAGTTTTTATTGCCATAATCCTCGTCATCTTCATCATCTTCAAGTTTTTTCTTTATAGCGTATCGAGGTTGTTTTGCTAACTCTTCATACTCTTTATACTGTTTTGAATAAGCTTTATAAACATTCATAACTGCTGCCGCGATACCAATAAACACACCGATCCAAAGAGTCCAAGTATATCCTGTAAGGTTTTTAAATAATAAACCTATACCAACGCCCATAACAATAGCCACAACCATTGATATACCCAAAGAGAGACTATCTGCAGCCTCAATGATGGGTTTTATTCTCGGTTTTTTTCCCTCTTCTAAATTTTGAGTATTCTCTTGAGAATTCTCTTTATCTTCGTTAGCCATTTGTTATAGCTTTAAATACTCTCTCACTTGCAGCGATAGTATCTTCAATCATCTCATCTGTAGTTGCAGTTGAAATAAAACCTGTTTCATAAAGTGAGCATGCAAAGTAAAAACCTTCTGCCAACATTCTAGAGTGAAAAGAAGCAAAAAGTTCAGCATTTGAGTTACATGCATCAGCAAAGTTTTTAACAGGAGCCTCGTTAAAAAAGAAACCAAACATACTTCCTCTTGTGTCTATTTGCATTGTTATACCACACTCACTTGCAGCTGCTTTCATACCTTTAACCAATCTAGTAGCCCTTGCATTTAAAACTGACATAACTGCTGCATTTTTCTTTAACTTACCAAGTGCTGCAAGACCAGCTGCCATTGCAACTGGATTTCCACTCAGAGTTCCAGCTTGATATACTGGTCCTTCAGGTGAAAGTTTTGCCATAATATCAGCTCTTGCACCAAATGCTCCAACTGGCATACCGCCACCTATCACTTTACCTAAAGTTACAATATCTGGAGTTGTACCAGTGATAGATTCAGCACCATTTATAGAAGCTCTAAAACCACTCATAACTTCATCAAAAATAAGCAATGCACCATTTTGATTACATATATCTCTAAGCTGTGCTAAAAATTCTTTATCAGCAGGAACAAGACCCATATTTCCAGCAATTGGTTCAATAATAATACATGCGATATCATTACTATCAGCAAAACATTTTTTTACACTTTCAATATCATTATAAGTTGCAAGAAGTGTATGTTTTGTAAAATCAGCTGGAACACCAGGTGAACTAGGATTTCCAAAAGTTACAGCACCACTACCAGCTTCAACTAATAAACAGTCACTATGACCATGATAACAACCCGTAAACTTAATAATATCATCACGACCAGTAAAACCACGAGCAAGACGGATAGCACTCATTACAGCCTCTGTTCCACTACTAACAAATCTAATCTTATCAATGGAGTCAAACATAGATATTACAAGTTTAGCAAGTTGAGTTTCTGCGATTGTTGGAGCACCAAAGCTAAGTCCATGTTTTACAGCATCAATTACAGCTGCTTCAATACTCTCATCTCTATGACCAAAAATAAGTGGACCCCAACTTTGAACAAAATCAACATATTTATTTCCATCAATATCTTTTAAATATCCACCCTCACCCTCAGCAATAAATATAGGTGATCCACCTACACTACTAAATGCTCTAACTGGAGAATTTACTCCACCTGGGATTAAATCTTGTGCTTGTTTAAAAGCTTTAAGTGAACTATCTGTACTCATAAAATGACCTTAATAAATTTTTTGATATTATAGCCAATAACTATTAATCTATATTTGTTATAATAATGAGTACTTCTAAAAATCCTAAAATAAATGGAACAGCTTGAACCGTTCATCTTTTGCTCTATTTGTAGCACTTTTAATTCACTTACTTCTTTTAATTATTTTTTGGTTTCTTGGTAGCATGATACATGACATTAAAAAGCCAGTGGAACCTAATAAAGAGAGAATTAAAGTATCTTTAATGGAGATGCCAAAAAAAATTGAAAAAATTCTCTCTATAAAAAAAACACCCAGCATAAGTACTGTTAAAGAAAAAATTAAAACAACCAAAATTCCACCAATGCCAAAAGGTAAACAACTCAAAAAAATAGTTCATCCAAAAGTAAAATCTGTAGAGAAACCTTTTTTAAAATATAAAAAACAAAAAATAGAACAAAAAAAAGTTGTACCTAAAGTGATAAAACAAAAACCTAAAAAAGTTCAAAAAGAAAAAAGAAAATCTGTATTACCAAAAAAACCATACATAAAGCTTCCTCAAAAGCAAAAAATTGATAAAAAGTATGAATCATATGATTGGCTTTTAGATGATAAATCAAACCAAGAAGTTAAAAAAAAGAAAAATACTGTAGTTAGTAAAAATAGCATTAACAATAATAATATTAAAGAACTTTATGGTGATATATTTGGAAAATTAAGCCCTGAGCAACAAAAATATATACTAGATAACCAAGAGATTATGAGAAGAATCACTCAAGAGGTTTTAACAAGAGTTGCTAGAGTAAATTTAACTAAAGATTTAAATGTAAATAAAGTGAACATCATAGAATTTTACTTGCATCCTAATGGGGATATTTCAGGCTTTAGATATTTAAAAAAAAGTGGTTATTATGTACTTGATAAAACTACCAAAGAGACTATAGAGTTTGCTTATAGTAGATATCCAAGAACTAAAGTAAAAACACTAATAAGATACAATGTATTTTATAATTTACAACATTAAAATTTATCTAATAATGCTAATGCCCCTTTATAAATAGGTTCATCAATAAATCCATACTCATCATCTACAAATCCTGTAATACCTTGCTCTTTATGCATCTCAAATAGTTTTATAATCACTTTAGCTCTTTGAATTTCTTTTTCTTCATCAACAAAAATTTTATTTACCTGTAAAACTTGTGCAGGTGAGATACACCCTTTTGCATCATAGCCCATACTTTTTTCTAACTCTATCCATAAAACAAATTCTTCTAAATTTTCAAACTCTTGATAAACAAAAGAAACAGGTTTTACTCCCATAGTTTTACATGCCATCAAAAAATGAGAAAGCATGTAAAGCATTATTGGGTTGTCTCTTTGTATAAGATTTTGAGAGAGTTTAATATCGGCAAAAAGATCTAAAATACCAAGATAAAAAGTTGTAACTCCTCTATTTACTTTAAGTGAGGCTAAATTATGCCAAGCCTCAGCAGTTTCAATAGAAAGGTGCAAATCTATCTCATCATTTAAAAGTGCACGAATATTTTTCACTTCTTCTTTATTGTTTATCTTTGGAACTCTTATGGCATCTGGCATAAACTGATTTAAGTATGTTATCTCTTCATATCCACCATTATCAAGGGCATTAACACGTACAACAAGCTTTTTGTCACACTTCTGTAACTCTCTTAAAAAAATTGCACAAATAACAAGTGCAAATGGTTTATCTTCTGAACTTACTCCATCTTCTAAATTTAGCATAATACAATCTGCTTTAAGCTCTTGTATTTTACTTAAGTGTTTTATATTATTGCATGAGAGCATCAAAGCAGAGCGAAAGTCATTTTTTTTATTAATAATTCTATTTGTTGGAACGGCTAACTTATCAAGAGTATCTAAATCTCTATGTTCATACGCAGTTTTAATCTCACTTAATAATTCATTTCTCATAATCATCACTTATCTTGTTCTTGTAAATAGAAATAAAGTGCTTGAATCTCTTTTTTAGTTAAAAAATATTTTGGCATTCCTATTTTTTTTCCATTTAATGCTTTGTAAAATTTGTTAAAATCTATACTATTAATTGTAGGTCCACTAAAACTTGTTTTTATATTTTTATGAGTAAAATTAGCAA
>JAFLJV010000203.1 GCA_022712845.1 Sulfurimonas sp.
GTAAAACTTCAAAACGGTTATAAGTTGGGATTACAACCGATATATCCATTGTTAGTAAACTTTTATCTCATTATAAAGACTATCTCTCTCAACAGGGATAAAACCACTATTCTTTATAAGTGCGGTAAATTCTTCTAATTTAACACCATTAGCACTATCTGCTCCTGCTGCTGAGTTTATAGATTCTTTTTCTATCGTTCCATCTAAATCATTTGCTCCAAATTCTTGTGCTACAAGAGCTAAGTTTACAGTTGAAGTAACCCAATAAGCTTTTAAGTGAGGTACATTATCTAAAACTATACGGCTAATTGCCATTGTTTTAAGTATCTCATTTGCAGTGATAGGATTTTTTACATTAAGATAGTTATTTTCAGTTTGATATACAAGAGGGATAAAACAATTAAAACCATCTGTTTTATCTTGAAGCTCACGAATTCTCATCATATGATCTATTCTATCTTTTCGTTTTTCAACATGACCAAAAAGCATAGTTACATTGCTTTTCTTGCCTCTTTCATGCCATTTTTGATGAATCTCTAACCATTGATCTGATGTAACTTTACCTTTACAGATATAATCACGAACCTCTTCATCAAATATTTCAGCACCACCACCAGGCATAGAATCTACACCATTTTCAACCATTAAATCAAGAATTTCATCATAACTTTTTTTATACTCTCTAGCTAAAAAATCAACCTCAGCAGCTGTTAGAGCTTTTACATGCAAGTGAGGATATGCAGTTTTTATCTTTTTAAAAATTTCTAAGTACCAATCAAGTCCTGTTTCAGGATTATGTGCAGAAACTATATGAACTTCTTTAGCTCCACGAGATTCAACATCTTTTACAATTTGCATTATCTCTTCATGTTTCATTGTATAAGGATTTGGATTTTTTCTATTTGCAGAGTACGCACAAAACTTACAAATATCTGCACAGACATTTGTAGGATTTATGTGGCGATTTATATTAAAGTAAGTTTTTTTACCATGTCTATCTTGTCGAATCTTATCTGCTATCTCTCCAAGCTCAAATATGTCTTTATCGTAAAGTGATAATGCCTCATTAAAAGTTACTCTACTCATTTACTACTTTAATGCCTCAAAAATTTCAAGTTCATCAAGTTTTTCCCATGGATAATCACTCTGACCAACTTGACCACGAGCTGCTACATCAGCATAAAGAAAAGTCTCTTCACTTGGTTTATCAAGAGCAAACTTTTTTGTAATCCAGTTTGGAGTTAAAGAGAAATTATCTTGAACAAAAGTAGATAATTTATCATCATCAAGTCCATCTATAACTGTTCCACAAGTATCAACAGCAACAGAAGTTGGTTTTGCAACACCTATCGCGTATGAAAGTTGAACTACTGCTTTTTTAGATAAACCTGCTGCAACTATATGTTTAGCAATATAACGAGCTGCATACAGACCTGAACGGTCAACTTTTGTATAATCTTTTGAGCTTTGAGCACCACCACCGATAGGTGCATATCCACCAAAACTATCAACAATAAGTTTACGACCAGTTAAACCTGAGTCATGAAGTGGAGAGTGAGATACATACTTACCAGTTGGATTTATATGTATAATACAATCATTTGGATCAAAAAGATTTTTAGGTAAGCCCGTATCAATAATAAGATCTAAAATAAGTTCACGAACAGTCTCTATATTCATAGTAGATACACAAGGAGCAGATACTACTATTGTATGAATTTTTTGAGGGTTACAGTTTTCAAAGTTTTCTTTTTTTGTATAATCTACAGTAACTTGTGTCTTAATATCAACGCCAAGTTTATGGGGATGAGCTAGTGCATAATGGTAAACTTTTTCCATTAACATTCTTGCGTAAGTGATTGCACTTGGCATAAAATTATTTGTTTCAGAATCTGCATAACCAAACATAATTCCTTGATCACCTGCACCTGTTTCACCATCTTCTTGGTCAACACCTTGATTGATATCTGGGCTTTGACGATTTAGGAGTACTTGAACATCAACATCTTCAGGATAAAGACACTCTTCATGAGTAAAGTTTTTATTTCCATCATAACCAATTTTTATAAGTGCATCTATTGCAATTTTTTTATACTCAGCTGTTGTTACTTTTGTATTGGAAGTCACTTCACCACCAATAATTATATGTTTACCTGCAACAAAAACTTCTGATGCTACTCTTGATTTTGGATCACCTATAATTAACTTATCAACTATACTATCTGCAATAATATCTGCAACTTTATCTGGGTGTCCAGGACTAACTACTTCACTCGTAAATAAATACATTTTTTTCCTTGTCTACTAATGCTATATACTTTATTTGAGCAAAGCCCAAGTAAAGTAGAATGGACATAAATGTCCCTACAACCCCCTAAAGCTTCACGCATTAATGCGTGAGAAAAGTATATAAAATTAGTAAGTTATTATCAGCATAAAAATTATGCTAGTTTGAAAATTACCATTAATTTTGACTATAAGCCAGGTGCTTTCCACATTGAGGTTGTGATACTATCATCAACTAACTTTAGTTGTGCTTCATAAGCACTTTGCCACTTAATTTTTATCTCATCATATATCTTTTTGTTACTTTTATTTGGCTCATATACTTTATCCCAAACAACTAACTTTTTTGCAGCACTTACTATATCAGTATATATTCCAACACCTACTCCCGCAGCCATTGCAGCACCAAGGGCTGTTGCTTCTGTAACTTTAGGTATTTTAACTCTACACCCTGTAACATCAGCAAGTATTTGTGACCAAAGTTCCCCTTTGCTTGCTCCACCTGCAAAAACTACCTCATCTATCTCTATATTTGTAAACTCTTTTATTTTATCAAGGTTTATACTTGAAACTATGGCAGCATTTTCTTGTAAACTTCTAAACATTGAAGCACGATTACAAACCTCTGGATCTATACTTAGATTTAAAAAACTTGGACTTGCATGATACCATTTACCATACTTCATACTATCTGAAAATATTGGCATAATCCCATGTGAGCCAACAGGTACTTTTTTAGCTTTTTGTTCTAGTACTGTATATGTATCTATCCCCTGCTCTTTTGCCTCAAGTTTTTCCATATCACAAAAAGCATCACGAAACCAACGCATAACTAAACCACTAAAAAAAGTTATCCCCTCTGCTTGAGATTGGTTTGGAACTACATGAGGATTTACTCTTATCCCCATATCTTTTGGAAGCTTTGCATCATTTTTTATATTTACAACTTGTTGCCAAAAAGAACCACCTAGAATTGCAACTTGCCCTAACTCTACAACACCAAGACCAGCAGAACCTAACTGAACATCTCCACCACCCATTACAACTTTAGTACTTGTTGATAAATTTGTCTCACTTGATGCTTTTTGTGTAACATTTCCCATCAAAGTTCCAACTTCTAAAACCTTAGGAAATATATCAGATTTAATTCCAACTTTTTTTGCCATATCTGGCATCCAATCACGATTCTCTAAAGAAAAAACACCAGTAGTCCCACCGTTACTAGGATCACTTGCAATAACTCCACTCAAACGAGCTAAAATCCAATCCCCTATCATAGAGATATTTGCAACGCTCTCATAAAGTTCAGATCTATTATTTTTAAGCCACATAATTCTAGGTAATGCTCCAAGTGCAAATGTTTGACCAGACAGCTCATAAAATTCTTCTTCTATCCCATCAAAATTCTCTTTTAAATATCTTACCTCTTTATCAGCCCGAGCATCAACATTTGCAACACCCCAAAGCTCATTGCCTTCACTATCATAAAGAACAATCCCCTCACGCATACTTGTAGCACTTAAAGCCGCTATATCTTTAACATCTATCTTTGCATCAGATATAGCATTTTTTATACATTCACAAACAAGAGTCCAGTTTTTCTTAAAATCAAAACTCATAGAATTAGGCACACCATCTTCTTCTAAATGTGTCCACTCTTGTTGAGATGCACTTATCTGATTACCTTGTGTATCAAAAATTACTGCCCTAACACTGCCTGTTCCTGCATCTATTGCTATTAAGTATTGCATTTATTTATTCCTTATTTTTATTTTCAACTAGTGACAATTTGTCACGGTTTGATTTTCTTTCTATTTTAACTTTTTTATATCTTCTTCTAACTCGTTAAAGTTTTCTATATTTTGTTTACTTAGCTGTTCTTTTTTATATTTATCATACTCTATATATGATTTTTCATCTGCTATTTGACGACTTATTTTACCTGCATTGTCTAATAGTTCTCTTCCATTTAAACTGATAATACTATCAAGTCTTTGTATCCAATCTTTCATATACATTTGTGTCTGTTGTTGTGCCATAGTTTCTGCAAATGCAAGATATTGTTCTGTTAACAAACCTAAAAGTTTTATCTCATCTTCATTTAGATAGTTTTTTGCAATATTTACATCTTTTTTTGTAATCAATTTAGAAGTTTTTTTATCAAATGATTGCATACCTAAAAGAGGTAATTTACTATCTACTCTACTGTGTACTAATTCAGAAGCAGTTTTTAATGATATAGCCCAAAGTAGTTTATTCTGAATAACTTTAAAAAATTCAACTGTTTGTTCATCTTTAGGATTATAGTCAATACTAGTAGTATAAATATCTTTAATTTTTTGATAAAAAAATCTCTCTGATATTCTGATTTCTCTAAGTCTATTTTGCAACTCTTCAAAATAAACCATAGAATCGCCACTTTTAAATCTGTCATCATTTAAAACAAAGCCTTTTGTTATGTACTCATTTAATTTTTTAATTGCCCATATACGAAACTGTGTACCTTGTGGTGATTTTATTCTAAAACCTACAGCTATAATTATGTCTAAATTATAAAAGTCAATCTCTCTTGCAACTTCTCTCTGCCCTTCCATTTGAACTGTCCGGAATTTCCGGACAGTTGCCAAAGCATTTAGTTCTTCCTCTTTAAAAACATTAGATATATGTTCACTTATTGTAGATTTTGACTTTTGAAAAACTTCACAAAGTTGAGCTTGACTTAACCATATATTTTTATCTTCAAGTTTCACATCAACTTTTATATCACCATCTTTGTTTGAGTATATTAATATACTTGAATCATTCATTTATCTTCCAATATCTTTCTAGCATTTAAATTTGTAACTACTTTATTTCCAGTTTTCGCTTCAAGTGCTTCTTTTGCAACTTTAGCAACATTACCACCTTGTTTAGCTACTTCTTTATTTTCATCAAAATCTTTAGGGTTTGTAGCTTGAGATATATCTTTTGTAGATGCTTCTGCTAACATGTTTAAAATCAGTTCTGTATTTGTCATGTTGTCTCGTAGATTTTCTTTTTTTAGACCTTTTAGTATTTTATATTCTTTTGTTGTTTTATCTGCCCAAGTTTTTGTAATTATATCTGTTAAAGTTGCAAACTCTAACCCCTCTTGAACACCTTTAGTTTTCCATTCATCCGTAAGCTCTTTTCTTATCTCAATATTTTTTAATCTTTGATTTATCCAATTTTGTGAGTAGCCTAGCTCTAAGTATTGTTTTAATGCTCTATCAATGCTAATCTCAGGATCTTGCATTTCATCGAGACGCTCTTTTGCTAAAGTTGCTAACCAAAGTTTAAAAGGCTCTGCTTTTGGGGAAGGAATAGACTGAATAAGTCTGAAAAGTTGCTCTGTACTTGCTACATCTGAAAGCCTCATCTTACCATCAGATGCTTTCATTTTCAACTGGTGACAATTTGTCACCGTTTGATTTCCTTCTTCTTTTAGTCTTTGCTTTAATTTATTCCAATATTTTCTAGCTGTTTGATAATCTTTACTATCAGCCAAAATTTGAATGACATCTACAATAGAAACATACCATTCCTCTTTATCCCCATCCCAAAGAGTTCGTACTTGCTTTTCATCAAATATTTTCATACTATCTTGCTGATTCATTTTCTAATTCTTCTAATTCACGATGCAACTCTTTTACAAGTTCTTTTTCTGATGGTAGATAGAGTTGATATTTACTAGCTAGTATTGTTTCATTATCTTTTGGTAGTGTGTATTTTACTACAGTATCATTTTTATCTGCACATAGTAACACACCAATAGTTGCATTTTCAAAATCTTGCTTTTCGTTTCTATCATAATAATTTACATACATTTGTAGTTGTCCAACATCTTGATGAGTAAGTTTATGTGTTTTTATCTCAAAAATTACAAAACATTGAAGAAGTCTATTATAAAAAACTAAATCTACAAAAAAATCATCACCATCTATGTGTATCCTTTTTTGCCTTGATACAAATGAAAAACCATTACCAAGTTCAAGTAAAAAATCTTGAAGATTCGATATGATAGCTTGTTCTAAATCTTTTTCATAATAGTTACTTTTTTGCTCTAATCCTAAAAACTCTAAAAATATTGGATCTTTTATAATCTCTTTTGCGTCAACTGGAAGTTTTTCATTATTTGCTACATCTAAAACTGATTTTTTATCATTACTAAGCAGTAATCTTTCAAAAAGTGAAGAGTTTATTTGCCTCTCTAGTTCTCTACTACTCCATATATTTTTACAACTCTCAGCTATATAAAACTCTCTTTTATCATTATCTTCTATTCTTATAAGGAGTTTATATTGCGTCCAATTCAATTGTGAATGCAGTGCGTTCACAATTGGAAATATTTTAAAAAATTGTAAAAAAAGATATAACTGTCTATAAGAATAACCACTTCCATAAACAGGCTCTAAATCAAAAGAAAGCGTTTTAATAACCTGCTTACCATAATCAGCCCTATCTTTACCACCTTGAAGCTCTTCATAAATTCTTTTACCAATATTCCAATACAAAAGAACTCTTTCAGTATTAACTGCTTTTATTGCTGTTTTTTGAGCGTTGCTTATTAAATTTTTTACATCATTTGATAATATAGCTATATCTTCGTGTAGATTCATTTTATATACCTTTGATAATTTTAAATATCATAATGTAAAAAGTTTGTTTTGATGAAAAATATGTCATTTTGTAATGTTTATTACATATTTCTTGCTAAAAAATATATATTACCCATTCTTACAAATGCATCTATCTTTGCTTTTAACACATCATAAAATGACTTACTACCATTCAATATATACATCAAATCTTCCCCATTCATTAAAATAATTCTTGGATTATCATTTGAGAATTTATTAATTGCATTTTCATCAAATCCATTAATAGACAAGAATAAACCTCTTGTACTTTGCCCTTTTCCTCTCAATTTTCTCTCAAATATTGATAAATCATTTTGCTTTGTAGTTTCAGCAGTCCATTTTAATTCTACTAAATAGTCAAATGTCTCATACTTGAAGTAACCATCGATTTGTTCTCCCTCTAATACATATGATTTATGATATTCAAACTCATTTATTCTTACAAGTTCAGCAAATAATGGTTCAAGATTAAGACCTCTTTGTTGAGGAGTAATAGAATTTGATGAAAATAAATTCAAGAAAGTTTTATTTAATTCTTCTAATTCATTATCAAATAATACTTTATTATTTATATTTTGCTGGGTTTCTTGTCTTTTCTTATCTGTAGCTCTTTTTTCTAACTCTACTTCAATAGGGTCTGTTCCAACAATATCTTTAAATTCCTTCAATAATAACTTTGCTTTATTATCATCTAAATTATCCTTATCTATTGCACCATTTAATTTATAAAATCCTGATATTAAATTTTTGATTGTTTCTGTCTCATTTTTATTTTCTAAATACTCTAAAATATTTCTCATTACATCGTATTTTTTGTAAGTGTCTTTTGGGTATAAATCATATATTGATTTTTGTACACCACAACTGCTTAAAAAACTATAGAAATTATTCCAATACCAAAAACAAGCACCTGATAAGGAAACCATTTTTTCTTTAACTGAGTAATTAATTTTTTTATTCATCTCTACAATCTTTCTATAAATTTATTTATCGAACAATTTTGTAATATTTATTTTACCCCAAAACTTCCAATTCATCACTATACTTCTTCTCACAATAAGGCTCAAAAGATGATTTATAAATAGCATAATGTTCAGTCTCTTTATGTCCATCAAGTGCATCATTATCTCTCCAGCTCTCAACTGCCATAAATTTTCTTGGGTTGTTTTCATATACAAAAATATCATAAAATATACATCCATCTTCCACTTTTGATGGTGCTACCATTGCAGTTAAAAGCTCTTTCATTTTTGCTTCACAGCCCTCTTTTGCTATAAATGTTACTCTTTTTGTTATAGTCATTCTAATATCCTCTATTTTGTTTAGTTTTTAATCTCGAAGATTATATCAAATTAAAATAATTACAATATAATATAAAAAATATTAAGGAAGTCAACTTGGATATAGTGCTACAAATTGAAGATATTTTAGAAAAAAAAGGTAGTGATTTTGAGCTATCTAAGCTTTTTAAAACTTATATAAATGAGTATAAAACTTCACTTCCTGAGCTTTTTAAAAAGAACCAAGGTAAAGATTTTTTAGTTCGTCATACAAAAAAACTTGATTCTATTATCTCACTTATGTATAAAACTATTTTAAGACGTTTATTTGGAAATTATCTTCCTATGAAAAATTCAATTCCCATAGCTATTGTAGGACTTGGTAGTTATGGACGTGAGCAATTATGTGTTCATAGTGATATTGACCTGCTTTTAGTTTATGAAAAAGTGGATGGATTCAATTGTGAACTAATTATTGAAAAACTATTTTACCTTGCTCTTGATGCTGGGCTTAAACTTGGTCATCGTGTTCATGAAGTGAGTGATTTATTTCTTGCTAGTAATGAAGATATCACTATTAAAACTGCTTTAATGGAAGCTAGATTTATCATAGGTTCTAACTTTGCTTGGCATGCAACTACAAAAGAGTTAAATAAGATAAGACTATACAATCAAAAAGAGTATATTTTTAACAAAGTTGAAGAGGCACAAGCTAGGCGAAAAAAGTATCCAAACTCAATGCAACCAAATATAAAAGAGAGTGTCGGAGGACTTCGCGATTCTAACCTCATTTTTTGGATTGCTCATATTATTTATGGGATTACAAACTTAAAAGATTTAACTCAAAAGCTCTATTCAGAAGAAGAATATAAAGAATACAGAATTGCTTTAGAGCTACTTTTTCGTGTTAGAAGTGCCCTTCATCTTATTACAAATAAACAAGAAGATCGTCTTCTACTTGAACATGTTCCTGAGGCTAGTGTATTACTTGGTTTTAACAACCAACAAAAGTTAATATCAAAAGTTCTTCAAGCACAATGGCGTATAAGTAATTTTGCTCTTATTTTTGTAAAGAAAATGGTGAGACCTTATCTATACGATGTATCATCTATCAAAAAATTTAAAAAATCTAGAATATCTAAAGGGATATATGAGCATGATGACAGAGTTTTTACTTCATACCATTTAAAAACTCAACCAATCAATACACTTTTGAAACTCTTAATAGCACTACCAGATAAATTTTACCATTTTGATGCTGGTTTTTTAAAACAATTTACTTATACAAAAATACCATACCCACTAAAAGCAGAAACATACACCCTACTTAAAGAACTATTTTACAAAGAAAACATGTACTGCTTTTTAAAGCTATTTTATGATGCTGGTGTTCTTCATCATCTTTTTAGTAATTTTAGAAAAGTGCTTCACTTACCTCAGTTTGATGGTTACCACGATTATCCAGTAGATATTCATTCAATTAAATGTATTGAAGCTATAGAAAATATCAAAGAACTTTTTATTCAAGAACTTTTCGATGAATTAACTCAAGAAGAAAAATTACTTATAAAAGTTGTAACACTACTTCATGACACAGGAAAAGGTCGAAAAAAAGACCATAGTGAAGTTGGAGCAAAACTAATCGTGCCATTTGCAAAAAAGTTAAACTTTAAAGATGAAAATATAGAGAGATCTGTAACACTTATTAAGCAACATGTCACTATGAGTAATATTGCTTTTAACGAAAATATCCATAATGAGAAAACTCTTTATAAATTTATGTCAAATATCAAAGATATGAAAAATTTAAAACTTTTATATATCCTCACTTATGCAGATATTAATGGTGTTGGCAATAACGTATATAACTCTTTTAACTCAAAACTTTTATTTAATTTATATATAAGTGCCTTAGAAGTAGCAGAAAATGTTGGAAGAATAACAGATGCAACAAAAAGAATAAATGTAGAAAAACGTGTACAAAAGCTACCAGAATTTCTTTCCCTACCAAGCTTGTTACAAAAAAAACTTCTTCGAGTGGAATCAAATCTTTTCTTTTTTAAACATACTCCTATTGATATTATTAAAATTGCTAAAAAAGCAAAAGAAACACACAAATATTCCTACTCTATAGATACAAAAGATTCTTTAAGTATAGAAATATATAGAAAAATTCCTTTAAATATTGGTTATCTTCTAGCAACACTTAGTTATTTAGATGTTGCTTCTATGGAAATATTTACACTATTTGATGATGTTAAATATTTTAAAATAGAATTTATGAAAAATATTGATATTGAAGATATAGATAAGCTTCATAATATTGTTGAAAATGCTTTTGATATGGAGCAAAAAGTTGAAGTGAGAAAAGTAGCTTTAGCAAATAATGAGATAATTATTGACTGTAAACACTCCCTAGTCCATGCTGAGATAAAAGTTAAAACAAAAAATCAACGTGGTCTTTTGGCATATATTATGGATTGCTTTGAAACACTTGAGATAAATGTAGTAACAGCTAAAATATATAGCACAAAACATAAGGTCAGAGATAGTTTCTTAATAGAAAAACAAAATGATATATGTAATAATGTTGAGAAAATTTATAAATTATTAACAAAAAATAGTAATTGAGGTAGTAAATATGTGTGGAATTGTTGGATATTTGGGTAAAAAAGATACTAAAGAGATACTACTAAATGGTCTTAAAGAATTAGAGTATCGTGGTTATGATTCTGCTGGTATAGCAGTTTTAGAAAATGGAAATTTTTCAAATTTTAAAGCTGTTGGAAAACTTGTAAATCTTGAAGAAAAAATTAAAAACTACTCAACAAATGGTTTCTCAGCTGGTATTGGTCATACTAGATGGGCAACTCATGGAAAACCAACAGAGTTAAATGCACATCCACATGTTGGTCAAAGCTCATATGTTGTTCATAATGGAATTATTGAAAATTATGCAAAACTAAAAAAAGAATTAATAGATAATGGCATAAAATTTCTAAGTCAAACAGATACAGAAGTTATAGTTCATCAATTTGAAAAAAATCTAAACTCTATGTCAAATGCTTTTGAAGCTTTTAGTAAAACTATCTCTGAACTAGACGGTGCATACGCTATCCTTTTGGTTACAAAATCTCAACCAGATACAATCTTTTTTGCAAAACATGGCTCACCAATGCTAGTGGGAATAAATAGTGAAAGTGAGCAATATTTTGCATCTTCAGATACCCCACTTATTGGGCATTGTAATGAAGTAAACTACTTTGAAGATGGGGATTATGGGTATGTATCATCAAATGATATAGCTATTTTTGATAAAAAAGGGAATAAAAAAGAACCTATTTTTTCTAAACTCTCTCAAAATAAATTATCTGCTCAAAAAGATGGATTTAGATTTTTTATGGAAAAAGAGATTTATGAACAAAGTGATGTGATTTCAGATACTCTTATGGGAAGATTAAATGATGATAAAATTGTATTTGATGAGCTTGATAAAAATCTTTTTGATGGTATAAGCGAGATTAAACTTTGTGCTTGTGGAACATCATATCATGCGGCAATGAGTGCCTCTTATCTATTTGAGAGATACTCTAAAATAAAAACTTCTTTAGAGATTGCAAGTGAGTTTAGATACAGAAAACCCATCATGACAAAAGACACTCTTTTTGTAGTGATCTCTCAAAGTGGTGAAACAGCAGATACACTAGAAACTCTAAAGATGGCAAAAAATGCTGGGCTTAAAACATTAGTAATCTGTAACGTAGACAACTCATCTATGGTTCGTTTAGCTGATGCTTGTATACTAACTAGAGCTGGAATCGAAAAAGGTGTAGCTTCCACAAAAGCATTTGCAACACAAGTTACAGTTTTTTGGATGTTGAGTTTATATATAGCAAAACAAAATAACTCTCTTAAAACAGATGAAATTGCAAAACAAATATCACTTCTTCGTGAAATTCCAACTCATGTAAAAGTTACAGATGAGATGCATGAAAGAATAAAAAGGTTATCAAAAAGATATCTTCACGGTCACGGTTTTTTCTTCATAGGTCGTGATATATTCTACCCATTAGCTTTAGAGGGTGCCTTAAAATTAAAAGAGATTTCATATCTTCATGCAGAGGGATACCCAAGTGGTGAGATGAAACATGGACCAATTGCTTTAGCAGACCCAGAATTATTTACTATAGCTTTATTACCTCAAAATTTGTTATATGAAAAGTCAAAAAGTAATGTAGAAGAGCTTAGTGCAAGAGACTCTACTATCTGTGCTATTAGCTCAGTTGAGTTTGACAAAGCTGATGATTTTATTCAAATATCTGAATGTCAAAACTATATGTTAGAATTTTTTGAGATGATGATAGTTGTACAACTTCTCTCACTTGAAATCTCTGTTAGACTTGGTAATGACGTAGATATGCCAAGGAATTTGGCAAAAAGTGTAACTGTAGAATAGTTTAAAATAAAAATAGCGACGTAACTTCTGCGTCGTTACGCTTGTCACGTACTAAAGTACGCTTCCTCGCTAGACTTCTTAAATTTACATCACTCTTTTAACTTTATACAAAAATAAAATACTTAAAATTTTAAAATAATTTTTACTAACACTAAATTTTATTAAAATTAAAAGAGTAGTGTAGTTACAAGGCGTGTTTGAGGAAGTGTATTTATGCCCTCGGGTGCTTTAGTACATGACGAAAACAACAACGCAGTAAATGCGCTGCTATTTTAACTTTAAGTAGAACAAGCACTTACACCTGGAGGTGTCGTTGGCTGAACTGACTCATTGCTAGCTCCACCTTTTGCATTTACTTCTACGATTGTAGCCCAAACAGACTCAGCAGCAGCCATATATCTTTTTGCACTCTCAGAAGTTGGATCTACAAATGTGATAGGTTTACCCTCATCTCCACCTGTTCTAATACTCATCTCAATTGGAATCTCAGCAATAATTTTAGTATCGAACTCTTTAGCCATAGGTCCAGATGTTCCTTTACCAAAAATATCATACTCAACACCAGTATCTGGAGCGATAAATCCACTCATATTTTCAACTATTCCAGCGATAGGAATATCTAATTTTTTGAACATATCTAATGAACGACGAGAATCATCAAGAGATACACTTTGAGGAGTTGTAACAGTTAAACCAGCAGTTACTGGTACACTTTGAGCAAGAGTTAATTGTGCATCACCAGTTCCTGGAGGCATATCTATAACTAATACATCAAGTTCTGACCATAAAATATCGCGTAAAAACTGCTCAATAGCTTTCATAATCATAGCACCACGCCACATAAGTGACTGACCCTCTTCCATTAATGAACCCATAGACATCATCTCAATACCATAAGCCTTAATAGGAAGAACTTTATTTCCAGTAACTTCTGGTTTAATATCTGAAACACCCATCATACGAGGTATATTTGGACCATAAATATCAGCATCTAAAAGACCAACTTTTTTACCTTGAGCAGCAAGAGCGATAGCGATATTTACAGATGTAGTTGATTTTCCAACTCCACCTTTTCCAGAGCTTACCATTAAAAAGTTTTTCACATGAGGAGCAATATTTTTACTTTTAGGCTTTGCTTGTGCTTCTGGCATTTTTGGAGATTTAATATTACAATTAATAACGCTTGCACCAACTGCTTTAAGCTC
>JAFLJV010000204.1 GCA_022712845.1 Sulfurimonas sp.
TGCATTCCCATCGGGACGATGGGAACGAGAGTAAATAATAATATTTTACTATTAGGGATTACTAATATGCAATTCGCAGCACCTCTTAAATCAAACTCAAAAAAAATCATGCTATTAGGTTCTGGTGAACTCGGACGTGAAGTTATCATCGAAGCTCAAAGACTAGGGCTTGAGACTATCGCAGTTGATAGATATGAAAATGCACCAGCTCATCATTTAGCACACCGCTCTTATGTTGTAACCATGCAAGATAAAGATGCCCTTTTAGAGATTATCCGTAGAGAAAAACCAGATTATATTTTACCTGAGATTGAAGCTATTTCGATTGCTGCTTTGTTTGAAGCTGAGAAAGAAGGTTTTAATGTGATTCCAAATGCAGAAGCTGTTAGTAAAACTATGAATCGTAAAAATATTCGTACTTTTGCGGCAGAAGAACTTGGCTTAAAAACAGGTCCTTATAGGTTTGTTACGACTGAGAATGGAATGTTAGAAGCGGCACGAGAGCTTGGTTTTCCTTGTGTTATAAAACCTGTTATGAGTTCATCTGGTCATGGGCAATCTATAGCTAAGAGTGAATCAGATATTCCTACTTCTTGGGAAATAGCAAAAGAAGCACGTGGTGATGCAAGTGAATTAATCGTTGAAGCCTTTGTTGATTTTGATTATGAGATTACGATTCTAACAGTGAGAAATGGCAAAGAGACAGTTTTTTGTGAGCCAATAGGACATGAGCAACGAGATGGAGATTATGTTTTTTCATGGCAACCAATGGCTATGAGTGAAGTAGCACTTAAAAAAGCACAAGAGATGGCGAAGACCGTAACTGATGGTTTAGGTGGACAAGGTCTTTTTGGTGTTGAGTTATTTATTAAAGGTGATGAGGTTTATTTCTCAGAGCTTTCTCCTCGTCCACACGATACAGGAATGGTTACGCTCATTACACAGTCACAAAGTGAGTTTGCACTGCATCTTCGTGCAGTGTTAGGGCTTCCTCTTGGTTTTATTTTTTATGGATCAGGAGCATCTGCTGCTTTTAAATCAGAAGCCCATAATTATGCTCCAGTTGTTGATGTAGATGATTCTTTATTTACAGAGAACTCATTTGTGCGAGTATTTTCAAAACCTGAAACTCATACAGGTCGTCGTTTGGCGGTTGCACTTGTCTTTGATGAAGTAGATAAAGCTTTAGAAAAGTCTCGTGAACTTATCACTAAAATAAAAGACGCATAAAAGTAGTCCCGTTAATCTCGTTCCCACGCTTTGCTTGGGAATGTTCTGTAGTTAATATATGAATTCCCAAGCAAAGCGTGGGAACTAAGGAGATAGAAATTGAAAATAGTACTTTTAGATGCCTTAACTTTTGGCGAAACTGATTTAGATGGATTTGATGCTTTAGGCTCGGTTGTTGTGTACCAAACAACTACAGCAGAACAAACACTAGAACGTATAACTGATGCAGATGTTATTGTAACTAACAAAGTAGTTATTACAGATTCTATGATGTCAGAATCTAAAAATCTTAAACTCATTTGTGTAGCTGCAACAGGTATGAATAATGTAGATTTAGAATCTGCAAAAAAAAGAAATATTGCAGTAAAAAATGTAGCAGGATATTCAACTGATTCCGTTATTCAACATACGTTTTCTCTTCTTTTTTATTTAATGGGACATTCACGTTATTATGATGAAAGTGTTAAAGATGGAACATATTCACGAAGTAAGATTTTTACAGATGTATCAAAGCCATTTTTTGAGATTAAAGGTAAAAAATGGGGAATAATTGGTCTTGGTGCAATTGGTCGTGGTGTTGCTAGCATTGCTAAAGCCTTTGGCGCGGAAGTGTCATATTATTCTACAAGTGGAGTGAATCGTACAGAGGATTTCCAAAGACAAAACCTTGATGAACTACTTCGTACCTGTGATATTATTACGATTCATGCACCCTTAAATGACAAAACAAACAATCTCTTAGACTACGAACAACTTTTAACTACAAAAGATGGGGCTATTGTTCTTAATTTAGGACGAGGTGGAATTGTAAACGAAGATGCTATTGCAAAAACTATTGATGAGAAAAATATTTCTTTTGGTTTAGATGTACTAACCAAAGAACCAATGCTAGAAAACCATGCACTTTTATCTGTAAAAAATAAAGAAAACCTCTACATTACTCCTCATATTGCTTGGACTTCTATAGAGGCACGTGATTCTCTTATATCTTCAACTATAGAGAATATTAAATCGCTGAAATAGCACTCTTTTTTTCTGCTTTCTTAGCAGCAACTATCCTCCCTTTTAGTTCTGAAGTTGCATTTCTTGTAGCTTTAGAGAATGATATGCCAAAGTACACAGCACTTTTTTACGCTTCTTTTGGAAATATACTCGCTATTATAGTGAACTATTTTCTTGGATTATGGCTTTATGAAAAAACAAAATCAAAACTAAATAAATCAAAATTAGGCTCAAAATCTTTATTTTTAGGACATAAATATGGATACTATTCTTTAGTACTTTCATGGCTACCCATAATTGGAGACCCTTTAACGTTAGTTGCAGGTATCTTACGATTGAATTTTTTTGTTTTTATTGTGCTCGCCGGCTCTATGCGTATTGCCCGATATTTCTTTCTTAGTTTTGTGATATAATTATTTGAAATACTAATTAGTAAGGAAATGGATATGTTAAAGCATCTTATATTTTTAATCTTTAGCATTAGCTTATTTGCCAAAGATGCGATAATACCAATCCCTTTAACAATTCCTTATGATGAGCAAAAAGCTGCTCTTGGAAAAGAGCTTTTCTTTGATACGATTTTATCGGATGATGGGACAATCTCATGTGTATCATGCCATCATTTACCAGGAAGTGGAGCAGATACCCTTCCTTTTTCTATAGGAATTAATGGGGCGAATGGTGTGATAAATACACCTACAGTTTTAAATAGTGTTTTTAATTTTACACAGTTTTGGGATGGAAGAGTAAAAAGTTTAGATGCGCAGCTTGAGGGACCCATAACTAATCCTATAGAGATGGGAAGTACAATACCCAAAGTATTATTACGACTAGAGAAATCTTCATATAAACAAAAATTTTCTAAAATATATGCTGATGGAATAAATGAAAAAAACTTTACCGAGGTGATTGTTGAATTTCAAAAGGCCTTAATAACTCCAAACTCTCGCTTTGATAAGTACTTAAGAGGTGATGAAAATGCACTCAATGCTCAAGAGCTTAGAGGGTATAAAAAGTTTCAAGAATTAGGGTGTATAAGCTGCCATAATGGTGTTAATATAGGTTCTAATATGTACCAAAAAATTGGAATCATGATAGAGTATGATTATGTAGAAAGTGATAATGCTTTATTAGGACGATACAAGGAAACAAAAAGACAAAGGGATAAGAGAGTATTT
>JAFLJV010000205.1 GCA_022712845.1 Sulfurimonas sp.
ATTCCTTTACCTTGAGAGATAATAACACCTGAAATAATTGGTACCATAGGAAATACACAAGGTGTAAGTGAGAGAAGAAGACCAAAACCAAAAAATGTTAAAAGAACCATAAGTATACTATCAGATTTAATACTATTTGCAATAGAGTCACTTTGAGAAAGTTCACCTTCAGAGGATTTAATTTGAAGTTTTGAAAGCTCTTTTGAGACTATAAGTTTTGAACTATCAATATCAATCTTAAAACTTTTACTTAATGGCTGATAACATAAACCCTGTTCAGAACAGCCTTGGTATGATACTTTAAAATCAATTGCTTGAGTACCAGTTACACCAACATCTTTTTGTAAATCAACTACAAAAGTAGGAGAATCAATATAAACTAAATCTCCATCATGATCAATTGACGAAGGTGTTGTAAAATTTAAAACAGATATTTCATTGTTATTTTTAACATTAAATTTTATAGAACTAACATATAGATACATATCTTTAGCAGTCTCTATATTCACTTCTATTTGCATTTTTTCATTTAGCTTTACACTAGGTTTAAATGCTTCATCTGGCATCAAGAATTTTGGTTGTGCACCAAAAAGTACAATAGTTGAAAATAGAAGTAAAAATATTTTATTCATTATAAATCTTTATAGTTATGTTTTATAAGCTAATTGAACCCTCTGAATAATTACTATACTCTCAGAGAGTTTGGTAATTATTCAGAGGGTTCAATTATAACAAAGAAGAATTACAACTTTGTTAACTATATTTTTTTAGCATTTTTTCCATCTCTATAGCTGGCATTGGTTTTGCATAAAAATACCCTTGAATATTTTCACATCCATTTTCTACTAAAAAATCTTTTTGCTCTTTTGTTTCAACACCTTCAGCTATTATATTTAATTTCAAACTTTTACTTAAAGCTATAATAGCTCTAGTAATACCAACATCTTCTTCATTATCAGGAATATCTTGCACAAATGACTTATCAATTTTCAATTTATCAATAGGAAGTTGTTTTAAATATGATAAAGATGAATAGCCTGTTCCAAAATCATCAATAGCTATCTCAATACCTATCTCATTTAAAGCTTGTAACACTTTAATCACATTTTCAGGCTTATTCATAATTTCATTTTCAGTGATTTCAAGCTCAAGCCATTCAGGTTTACATCCAGTCTCTTCTATCATTTTCTCTATTATTGAAATAAAATCACATTGATGAATCTGTTTCATTGCAAGATTTAGTGCCAATACTCCAGGATTTAATCCTTGAGAATGCCATAATTTTACCTGTTTCATAGATTCTCCCATTACCCATCTATCTAATTCAACAATCAATCCTGTTTCATTAGCAATAGGAATAAACTTATCTGGAGACATCATTTTTCCATTTGCTTGTTGCCACCTAACTAAAGCTTCCATTCCAATAAGTTTATCAGTTTTTGCATTGATTTGAGGCTGATAATATACAACAAATTCTTCATTTTTTAGAGCTTTTCTAAAGTCTGATTCCATCGTAACTTTTTGATATGCTAATTCTGTCATATCACTAGAGTAATACTGAAAATTATTTCTACCTTCATCTTTTGCTTTATACATCGCGGCATCTGCATATTTTAATAAGTTATCTGCATTTGTATCATCTTTTGGATATAAACTAATTCCTATGCTACTGGAAATATAAAATATATGTTCCTTAATTATGATTGGTTCTGATAAAACATTAAGTAATTTTTTTGCCAATACTGAAGCATCAGTTTTTTCTCTTAAATCTTCTGCAAGAACAGTAAACTCATCGCCACCTAAACGAGATATCGTATCATTTCTACGAATAATTTTTTTAAATCTTTTAGAAATTATTTTTAATACTTCATCTCCTATCGTATGTCCTAAAGAATCATTAATATGTTTAAATCTATCTAAATCAATAAAAAATAGTGCAAATTCAGTGTTTTTTTGTTTTGACTTTAGTATTGCTTTATTTAGTCTATCATTAAATAAAACTCTATTTGGCAATCCTGTAAGAGCATCATGATGTGCTTGATAATTAAAACTATTTTTTTGTTTACGAAGTTCAGCTGTATATCTTCTAATTAACTTATTCATTAATAACACTATAATTATCACAAGCGATAGTGTTATAAAGATTGAAATCCACCTTACAAATATAATAGTTTTCATATAGTAATCCATCTCATCTATAAAAATAAAATAACCAATTGAGTTTTTATTATAATCTTTTAAATTATAAGCACGAAATACAAGGTATTCTTTAGAATTTTTTGTAGCAATATAACTCTCTTGAGTAATTATTTTGTTATTTATTACATCTTTAATAGATGTATTATTTTTTGTATTTGACTGAAAATTTATAAATGAGTACTCATTTGTAAATGAACTAGAGTATCTATTTGTAGTTTTATCATATTCATAAATTGGTTTTATAGCTTCTTTAGTTGCTATAAAGACTGGAGTAAAAAAATTCATCATTGCAATTTTTGACATTAAGTACTTAATATCTATCCCAAATTCAAAAGTACCAATATGTTCACTACCTTTAAATACAGGAAAAATTATTTTATAATTAAAACCATATTTTTCTGCTTTAAGAGCAGTTTGAAATTTTTTAAATTGATTTGTTTTTAAAATTAATGGATGTGAAAGACTAAGGTTATCTCCATATTCATTTAAATTATGAAGACGTAAAAAACTATGTGTGTCTTTTGTATAAAAATGCATGGTATTTAGATATGGATTTTGTGAACTTAAGCTTTCGTATATAGGAAAAGTTAATTTTTGAAGTTTTTTTCTATCTTTATTTGCAAATGCATCAATAATTTCTGGATTTGAAAGTATATTTAGAGAATAATTTTTATACTCTTTTTTAATTTGATTAAAAATATTATCAACAAGATATTTAGTATCACGCTCTTTTTTTTCTATAATCATATCAAGTACTGTAATATACTGATAATGTCCTAAATACATTAGTATAAATGAGCTTGTAAATTGAATAATTAATATAGCAAACACTATTTTTATACTAAACTTCATATATTAAACACACCTTGTTTATATTTATATTTATATTTATATTTATATTATATTATTTTATGGTAACAACTAGATTAATCGTTCACAAATGAGATGCAATATTATTTCATGCTGTAGACAATTAAATCAATAAAAATATTTAAGCTATTCATTAGTAATATAATATATAATCCATAAAATAAAAAACAAAGAAAATATTATGTCAAATAAATTAGCAAAAGAAGATAGCCCATATTTGCAACAACACAAAGAAAATCCAGTTAATTGGTACCCTTGGGGTGATGAGGCATTTTCTAAAGCTAAGAGAGAAAATAAAGCTATATTTATCTCTATAGGTTATAGTTCTTGTCATTGGTGTCATGTTATGGAGGAAAAAATTTTTAAAAATAAAGAGTGTGCAGATATTTTAAATAAACACTTTATCTCTATAAAAGTAGATAGAGAAGAGAGACCTGATATAGATAAACATTATCAAGAGGTTTATTTGTTACTTAACCGCAAAGCTGGTGGTTGGCCAACATCAATCTTTTGTACACCACAAAATAAACCTTTTTTTGCAGGAACATATATTCCACCCCAATCACAAGAAGGTAGTATTGAAGGTATGGGGTTTATTGAACTTACAAAATTAATAGGCTCAAAAATATCTCAAAATGATGAACAGATACATAAAAATGCTAATGAAATTGAAAATTATTTAAAGCAAGATGAACATCCAAAAGAAGCAACTGTACTTAAAGAAGATTTTGCTAAAAATTTTATACTTCAAGTTAAAAATAACTATGAAACAAAAGATGGCGGATTTTCAATTGCACCAAAATTTCCACATGCAAGTACTCTAGGCACACTTTTAACTATTGATAAACTCTATAATGATAAATCTGCCAAAGCGATGTTATTACACACTTTAGATAGTATGAAAAAAGGTGGAATGTATGACCTTGTTGATGGTGGATTTTGTAGATACTCTGTAGATAGTGAGTGGAAGGTTCCTCACTTTGAAAAGATGCTTTATGATAATGCCCTACTCTGTGAGATATATACAAATACTTACCTCACTTACAAAAATGAATCTCATCTTCAAACTGCAAAAGAAATAGCTGATTTTTGGTATAACTTTATGAGTGAGGATAACCTTTTTTATAGTGCAAGTGATGCAGATAGTGAAGGAGAAGAGGGAACTTACTTTATTTATAAATATGAAAAGGTTTATAATATACTTCAAGAAAATGGTTATAAAAATATAGAATCAATTTTAGACTCTCTAAGCGTAACTCCAAATGGAAATTTTGAGGGTAAAAATATTATAAGATTTAAAGATACAAATACACCAGAAGAGTTTGATAGTATAAAAATTTTACTCGCACAATTAAGATCAAAAAGAGAATACCCTTTTATAGATACAAAAATACAAACTTCATGGTCAAGTATGATGATTAAAGCCTTGTTTACACTTGGCAATATTGACAATATATATAAACAAAGAGCTATTAAAAATCTTGATACTCTTCTAGAAACTATGTTTATCGATGAAAAACTTTATCATACAACACTCATACATAAAATACCAAAAGTGGAGGCTTTCTTAGAAGACTATGCTTTTTTAGCACAAGCATTAATCATCGCTTTTAATTCTACACAAAATGAGATGTATTTAATCCGTGCTCAATATCTTACAAATACGGCATTAGAAAAATTTTATACCAAAGGTGTATGGAACTTCAGTATTGGGGAATTTGAAACAAAAGCTGATATTGCTGATAATACATACACAAGTTCTATTGGTGTTATGGTTGACGTTTTGTTATCTTTAGGAACATTATTAGAAGATGAAAAGTACAATCATTTTGCATTTAAAACATTGGAATACAACTCTTTTGAATTAGGTAGACGTCCTGTAATATATCCATATATGTTACGCCAAGTACTAAGATACTTAAAAGGTGATAGAATTATAAAATCAAATATTTCAAATCTACAATCTCAATCATTAAAACTTAGTTCATTAACTTATCCATTTATACAAAAAAAAGCTAGTGATATCCAAAATTACACTGTTTGTGGTGATAATAGATGTTTTAATAGTACAAACGATATAAATAAAATAAATGATATAATTGTCGATACTATAAAATAGAAAAAATGAGGATTTTAATATGAAAAAAGTAATTTTGACACTTATACTAGCACTGGGATTTGCAACTTTATTTAGTGCATGTGAGCGTAATGATTATCAACATCCAATGCATCGTTCTAAATAAAAATTAACTATAAAGTAAAATATTGAATAAAATGACACTAGGTGTAAATATAGACCACGTAGCAGTTTTACGCGAAGCAAGAAGAGTAAATGACCCAGATATACTAAATGCACTCTATGTCGCATGTGCAAATGGTGCTGATCAAATAACAATACACTTAAGAGAAGATAGACGTCATATACAAGATATAGATGTATCTAACATCATGTTACACTCCACTTTGCCAGTAAACCTTGAGTGTTCAATAAATAAAGATATTCTAAATATTGTTAGTAATTTAAAGCCTCATCGTGCTACATTAGTTCCTGAAAAAAGGGAAGAAGTGACAACAGAGGGTGGTCTTGATGTTTTTACATATGAAGATGAAATAGCATATGCAATAGAACAACTCCATGATTCAATTATTCCAGTTTCACTATTTGTTGATCCAACTATAGAAGCTATGGAAAAATCAAAAGAGTTAGGTGCAGAGATGGTAGAGCTTCATACAGGAACTTTTGCCAATATATTTGCAATGCTAAACTCCTCACTTTCACACTCTAATCATTCAATAGAAGAACTAAAATTACCTAGATATGAACTATCCAGTAAACTTGAAAAATCAATAGAAGATATTACAACAGCCGCAAAACATGCAAAAAGTCTTGGTCTTGAAGTTGCAGCTGGACATGGATTAAATTATCATAATGTATCTTACATGATGGATATAGATGAGATAATAGAGTTAAATATTGGTCAAAGTATCATTGCAAGAAGTGTTTTTAGTGGTTTAGCTGACGCAATTAAAGAGATGAAAAGACTTACTACTAGATAAACAAATAATTGCAGCAAAGCCGCAATTATTACGCTAGCCGCTGAGGCAAAGCTAGCCTCTTCAAGGCAGAAAAAAGAAGATAATATGAAAAAGAAAATAGCTATATCTATTGGTGATTTAAATGGTGTTGGAATTGAGATAGTACTAAAAGCTCACAATGAAATCTCTAAGCTTTGCGAGCCAATCTACTGTATAAATGAATATATGCTAAAGCAAGCAAGCAACCTTTTAAATGTAGAAATTCCACAAGATTTTAAAATCTCATATGTTGATGGTGAATTTATTATAAAAATAGCAAAAATAGACTCTAATTCTGGAAGATACTCCTATAACTCTTTTATTAATGCCATAAAATTATGTGAAGATGAAAAAGCTGATGCTGTTGTAACTATGCCTATTCATAAAGAAGCTTGGATGATGGCAGATATAAAGTATAAAGGTCATACGGACCTACTTAGAGAGTACTTTAAAAAAAATGCCATAATGATGCTTGGATGTCAAAAAATGTTTGTAGCTTTATATACAGAACATATCCCATTAAAAGATGTAGCAAATCTCATTAAAAAAGATAAACTTCAAAAATTTCTACTTGATTTAAATAAAAGTTTACCACATAAAAAAATAGCAGTTCTTGGACTTAATCCTCATGCTGGAGATAATGGTGTTTTGGGAAATGAAGAGATAGAAATAAACAAAGCTATAAAAGATGTAAATAATATTATAGAGGAGGAGTTGTTTTTTGGGGCTATTGTTCCTGATATAGCTTTCACTCCTCACTTTAGAAATAAATTCAACTACTTTGTTGCTATGTACCATGATCAGGGTTTAGCACCTCTAAAAGCATTATACTTTGATGAAAGCATTAATATATCTCTAAATTTACCAATTGTTAGGACTTCTGTAGATCATGGAACTGCTTTTGATATTGCATATAAAGGAGAGGCAAACACTCTTAGTTACATAAATGCAATTAAGAGTGCTATTTCTTTTTAAAATTATTTTATTAACTTATGAATCTTCGCTAACTCCTGCGGAGCTAGCTATATGCTACTTAAGAAACTTTTTCGAATTGTTTTATTAACTTATGAACCTTCGCTAACTCCTGCGGAGCTAGCTATATGCTACTTAAGAAACTTTTTCGAATTTATTTCCTCTAGAATTGTAACAGCACTGCTATCTAGCTCTTTAGCTAATTCACCTGTTTTAGTTGCTACATCTAAAGAATTTTGTGTACTGTTGTTCATTGCTTCAATAAATTCATTAAAACTATTTAGTTTTTCTGATTGAACCTCTAAACCCTCTATAATTGTAGAGATTGATTGAACTAGTGTATTAACACTGATATTAATCTCAGATAGAGATTTTTGTGCTCTCTCAGCAAGTTTTCTAACTTCATCAGCAACAACAGCAAATCCACGACCATGCTCACCTGCACGAGCTGCTTCAATTGCAGCATTTAGTGCAAGTAAATTAGTTTGCTCTGCTATATCACCAATAATAGTGATAACATTTTTAATATCTTTAGATTGAGTTCCAACTTCACTGGCTTGCTCAACCATATTAGAAAGACTTGATGTAATATCTTCAGTTGCTTCTGAAGTTTTTTGAGTACTTACAGATTGCTCATTAGCAGCATTTATTAACTCCTTAACAAACTCATTTAATGAATTTGATTTATCTTGAAGGTCAACTGCATCATTAGAGTTTTTAACTAACATTTTAGATATATCTTCACCTAATTGATACACCATACTATCTATTTTAGAATCAGAATCAGCATCAGCTTTAGTAAAGTCCATGTTTGTAAATGATGTTAAACTAGCCTCAATTGAGTTCATATCTTTACCAACAGAAGCTCTTAAACTATCAAGCATTCCATTAAATTCTTGTTTTAACTCAATCAACATAGGATTTGTAGTATCTACATCTATTGTTTTACTTATATCGCCTTTACTAATACCTTCAGTAATTGAAGCAACACTTGCTAATAGTTTAGCATCATCATCTAGCTGTTTGTTAATTCTTTCAATATTTTGATTAACATGTTGAGCCATAACACCTATCTCATCTTTACCAACATTCTCAAGAAGTTTTGCCTCTTTAGTTTCATTTGATAAAAATTTAAAGAATCCAATAAGTCCTTTTGAGAAATTATCTAAATCTCTAATTACATATTTATTAATTACCCAAAATAACATAATAAAAGTTAATACTTCAAGTGTAAATATCCAAGCTATAGTTACTTTTATAACATTGTTTGATGCGACTATTAACTTATCAATCGGTACAATAACTTCTAAAACACCACGAACATCTCCCATTTTCCAGTCATTTTTAGGAGTATCAGCTCTTGTATTATGACAATTAACACATCCTTGTGCTGTCATATAATCTGCAACTGCAACTCTAACAACTTCTTTTCCATTCATAGTAGCATGCTTAGAGAATGTTTTATCATCTGTACCAGCATTAAAAAAAGCTAAAGCTTCTCTACCAAAATCATCTAATTGTCTTGATACACGGTTAGGAAATGGATAATCACTATACAGTTTTAGTTTAACTCCACTTGATCCTTCAGATACCAGTTTACTTAAATCATGAATCATTGTTGCTGGAAGAGGTATAGTAGTTGGATCTCCAACATGATCAAAATTAATTTTCATCGCTTGTGCTTTTTTAATTGGAATAACTACATTTTTTGTATAATAAGCTCGAACAGTCTTAAATTGATCAACTGTAATTGCAGCAGACTCAACACTCTGCTCCATCATATTTTTTTCATTTATAGCATGAACCGTAAAAGCTATAAAAATAATACTTATTATTGAACCAACTATAACTGGAATAAAGACTTTCATCTTTATAGATAAATTACCGTACATTAACAATCCTTTTTTAAATGTCCGCCATTCTTGCACAAACAAGGGGTGTTTGTCAAGTAAAATTTTATTTTTATTAAAATTTTATATTAATTTTTATATTTTATACCTGTTAATTAGCATTTTAATTATAAAATACTAAAATTATAAATATTTCATATGTCTTTTCATTAAAAAAACATTATGAACTACAAAGAATAGCTTCAATCTCTGTTATTATATTTATATTTAAATTATCTGCTTTACCGCTTACATTTAAAATACCATCTTTAAAACTATACTTAAGAAGTGTTGTTATCTTTTTATTATTAACTTTTACATCTACGGTTATATATCCTGTTCTTGGTTTTTTCTTAACTCTAGGATCTGCTTTAATATCTGTAATCTTTATCTCTATTTTTTTATTATCCTCAGTAGTAAAACTTAAATAAGAACCAACTAAGATAGAGCGAAAACTTTCCCCTTTTTTTGCAATAGGGATATACTTTATTTTACTTTTTACTTCAGTATTGTTTATTTCTATTTTAAAATCACCTTTTTGAGCGAGTAAACAGCTTCCTTTTGAACTTGCATTTATATAAGTGAACATTAAGGCTAATATAAATACTGCTAAAATAATTTTTTTCATAATTTTCCTTTGTAGACTTTTTAATGGGAGTCTATATGAAAAAAGTATAACTAAGATAAGTTACAATTTTTTAAACAAAATTATGTTCTTGCTATTGTGTTTAATTATATCTAGATTTAACTCTCTAGCAATATATTCAAATGTTGTAATATTAAAAAAACCTATATGTGTTATATCTCTAATGTACCACCACTTTAAAAATTCATCATTATCATTTGAGTGAAAAGCACTCATTAAAACTATATAACCATTTTTTTTTATACTATTAAGTATCTCTCTAAAGATTTTCAGTGGATTTTCTAAATGTTCAAATACCTCTGTTGATACTATTAAATCATACTTTTTATTTTTGTATATTTTTTTTGGATAATAAAACAAATCATATCTATCACATCTAATATATCTACGTTCTAAAAGTATAGGTAAAACTTCACCTTCTCCACATCCAAAATCAAGTGCAGTTTTTATATCTTTAATATAAGGTTGTATAAATTCATCAATCAAATCATTAAACATTTTTACATAACCTAAAGATTCAAGGTTATTATGATGTTTATCGTAATGTTTTTTTTCACTTACATCATTAATATAAAAATTTTCATCTAAAAATATATATTGACATACTAAACATTGATGATAGATTTTTTTTGTTTTAGCATCTACAATTGTATCTGTATTACCGCTACATAGTTTACATTTTTTCATTGAGAGAATCATACCATTTTTATATCTTCGATATACTTCACGCATGAATCCTATATTATTTTTTATCACTTTTTTTTCTGTTTTTATATTATTAAATATTTATATATCTAAAAGGTTTATAAACAAACTGGATATAAATAATAAAGCTAAATACTACTTAAAAATTTTTTTAATTATTAACCTTCTTGGTGTAGTAGGATATATATTAGCTAGATACTATATAGATACTCCAGGTTGGCTTTATTTTATTTTATCACTTCCAATAGGAATAGTTTTTTTACTATTTTGTACTACTATATTTTATGATATATTTAGAATTTTCATACAATATACACCTATTTCTAATTCAAGAAGAATTTTTTTTAAAAAGTCATTAGATGTATTTTCTGTAATAATGGCATCAGGATTAAGTATTAGATCACTTTATGAAGCAAAACATATAGAACTTGAAGAGATTCATATAAAAATTAAAAAATTAAAAAAAATGTATACTATAGTTCAGCTTAGTGATTTACATATTAGTCCACTAATTGATAAAAGTTATATAAGTAATGTTGTAAAAATAGTTAATAGTATAAATGCTGATATAATTGTCATAACAGGTGATTTAATAGATACAGCTGATGCAGAAAACACTTTACATGAACTTACTAATTTAAAATCTAAATATGGAACTTATTTTATAATTGGAAATCATGAATATTTTCATAATATAGAAAAAAGTATCGATTTAGTTAAATCTTTAGGAATAAAAGTTCTAGAGAATGAAAGTGTTTATATTGGTGAAGATAATAATGGTTTTAATCTTGCTGGTGTTTATGACCTATTTGGTTATAGAGTAAAAACACATATGCCAAATTTAAACAAAGCTCTTTTAAATACAAAAGATTCTCCCACCATACTACTTGCTCATCAACCAAAATTTATAAGTGAAGTTACAGATGGAGTAGACTTAATGTTAAGTGGACATACTCATGGAGGACAAATATATCCTTTTAAGTTTTTAGTAAAACTTCAACAACCTTATGTCAGTGGTCTTCATCAACACAATAAAAACTTACAAATATATGTAAATAGAGGTACAGGCTTTTGGGGACCACCGATGAGGTTGGGTGTTTCTAGTGAAATTACTAAAATAATTATAGAACCTTAATCTATAGCTTGTCTGGTGTTAAATCAACCCTTTCAAGATAATGTTTAAGCTTTACTGCTGAATCTTTAGTTAAGTCATTATTATGTGATAAAGTTAATATGAATTCCACCTCTTTAAACACCATTTTTATTTTATTGTGCCTGGTTGTCTCTACATTTATTCCATAATGTTCTAATGCATGCAATAACCTCTTGATATCTATATTTCCTGATATTGGGTGGTCAAATAATTTCTGTATTTTCATTTTATATTTATGACTCATATCAACTCCCTTTATATTTTATACTCTATAGTGTAACATACTCTTTAGAATTACGATAGAATAACATAAATACAAAGGCTTTGTTTGAAAATAATATTGTTTTTTATATTGTTGACATCATCACTTTTTGGCTCTTTAAAAAAAGTTTCTATTCAACTGGAATGGAAACATCAGTTTCAATTTGCTGGATATTATGTTGCCAAAGAAAAAGGTTATTATAAAGATATTGGCCTTGATGTAGAGATAAAAGAGTACAATAATGATATAAATATTATAGATGATGTATTAAATCAAAAATCTACTTTTGGTGTACTATCCTCTTCTATAATTTTAAATAAACTTCAAGGTAAGCCTTTAATATTAGTAGCTTCGTATTTCAAACAAAATGCTTTAGTTTTAGCAACAAAACCATCTATTAAAAATATATCAGACTTAAAAAATAAAAAAATTATGTTAAATTCAAAATATATTGAAGCAACTAGTATAGGAGCTATGCTTAAAAAAAACAATCTAGATAAATCTGATTATATTAAAGTAAAACATGATTATACAATTGATAAGTTTATTAATGGAGAAGTTGATGCTATATCCATATTTATCTCCAATCAACCATATTTATTAGATAAATTAAATATAAAGTACAATATTTTAAATCCATCCACTAAAGGAATTTACTCTTTTGATGGAGAATTATTTACTAGTAAGAAGGTTGCAAATAACTCCATTCATATGGTTGATGCATTTGCTAAAGCTACAAATAAAGGGTGGGAATATGCATTAAAAAATAAAAAAGAGATAGTTAAACTAATTTATGATAAATATTCAAGTGAAAAAAGCAAAGATGCTCTTTTATATGAAGCTAAAAAAATTGAATATCTATTTAATACTGATATATTTAAAATAGGCTCTATTGTACCTGCTTTTATAAAGATGAATGTACAAATGTATATTAACTTAGGACTTGTTGATAAAAATATAGATATTTCTCAATCTTTATCTGAATATTTTTTAGAAGATATTAAAAAAAAGAAAAATATTATAAACTTTAATGATAAAGAGCAAAAATATCTTAAAAATAAAAAACAAATCACTGCTTGTATAAATCCTGACTTGATGCCATTTGAAAGTTTTTATAAAAATGAGCATATAGGAATTACAAATGATTATTTTAAATTATTTGAAAAAAAAATGAATATCCCTATTAAAGTAATAAAAACAAAAACTTGGAAAAAATCTATAAAACTCGCACAAAATAGAGAATGTGATATTATCTCTTTAATTAAAGAAACAGATAGAAGAAAAGAGTACTTAAACTTTAGTACAACATATTTAACTTCCCCTTTGGTAATTGTAACCAAATCTAATGTTGCTCATATTTCAGATATAAATAATTTTAAAACAAAACTAATTGCTACTACAAAAAGGCATATATATACTAGTATTAAAGAAAAATATCCTGATTTAACAATTATAAATATTAAAAATACAAAAGATGGTTTACAAAAAGTAAAAGATAATAAAGTATTTGCTTATATAGGAACTTTAGCAAGTGTTAGTTATATATTTCAAAAAGAGTTTGTAGGTGAATTAAAGATTGCTGGAAAGCTTGACGAACTACTAGAACTTGGACTTGGTATTAGGAATGATGATTTACAACTTTTTAATATATTTGAAAAAGCTTTAAAGCAAATCAGTGAAACTGAAAAACAAAATATTTTAAATAAATGGATAGTAATAAAATATGAAAACAATACTGATTATACTTTAATATGGCAAATTTTATTTATCTTTATTTTAATCATATCTGTAACTATATATTGGAATAGGCGATTATCACTATTAAATATTGAACTAGTAAATGCGAAGAAAAAAGCAGAAGAAGCAACTTTAACAAAATCAAATTTTTTGGCAAACATGTCTCATGAAATTAGAACTCCTATGAACTCTATAGTTAACATGGCATATCTTGCAAAAAAGAAGACTGTAGATTCCACACAATTAAAACACCTTGAAGCAATAGAAAAAGCATCAAACACTCTACTAACAACACTTAATAATATTTTGGATCTCTCTAAAGTTGAAGCAAATAAATTAGAGCTAAATAAAGTTAAATTTAATTTATCTAAGGTACTTGACGATGTTAACAATATTGTAAAACCAAAAATTTTTGAAAAAGGTTTAGAGTTTAATATTGTTTACGATAAACCAATTTCTGTAAATTTTTATGGTGATGACTTTAAATTAACACAAATTTTTATAAATTTAATTTCAAATGCTATAAAATTTACAGATAAAGGTTATATTAAATTATATATTGAACAAACTTCAGAGAAAAAATTTAAATTTTCAATATGTGATACAGGTATAGGAATTACAAAAAAGCAGATAAAAAAATTATTTTTACCATTTGTACAAGCTGATTCAAGTATAACAAGAAAATATGGTGGTACTGGGTTAGGATTATCTATCACTAAAGAACTTGTTGAACTAATGAATGGTAAGATTTGGATTGAAAGTAAAATTGATAAAGGAAGTAGGTTTATATTTGAAATTGAATTAGAAAAAAGGGATGTTCTTTTAAAAGAAAAAATAAATCTTGATTTAAAAGCATATAAAAAAATTATATCTAATAAAAAAGCTTTAAATGACAAAACTAGAGATGAATTATTTTTAAAGCTAAAAT
>JAFLJV010000206.1 GCA_022712845.1 Sulfurimonas sp.
TGTTGAGCAGTGGCATACACGTACAAAAACACGCTCTATAGATATCCTTAATGATTTGGCTCCAGAAGCATGGGTAGATATAAATCCAAAAGATGCAAAAGAGTTAAAAGTAAAAAGTGGAGATAGACTCTCACTTTCATCTTCTAAAGGTAAGATTGAGGATGTAGTAGTTCGTGTTACACAAACCGTTGCACCATCAACTATTTTTGTACCTTTTCACTTTAACACTCAACTTATCAATACTTTAATTGATGATAATTTTTGTCCAAAATCTGGTGAGCCAAATTATAAACAGACTGCTATACAACTTCACTCAGATGAGGTTCCTGATGGTATAGAGTTTCAAGAGGAACAGATTAGCGGTGTTATTTCACATGTTAAGATAGAGAGTGAAGATATTAAACTTAAAGAAAAAGAGATAAATGTTTAAAATATAAGCATAAAAATGTCAATTGATGCCTAAAAAATAGCTATACTATTAATAATAAAGGATATAGGAGCTTTTTAATGATTGAATTACAAAAAGCTTATGAGTTAAGAGCTAAAAAAATCAATAAGATTGAAAAAATTAAAGAGCTTAAAAATCCACAAGATGTGTTTGATAAATTGCAAGAGTATGCTTTAGGTGGTTATGATTCTATCCCTGATGAAGATAAAAAATACTTTTTAAAATGTTTTGGAATATATGATAGACCTGCAACTCCACAAAAATTTATGATAAAACTTCGTATACCTGGTGGGCATATGAACTCTGAGCAAGCTAGAGCTATTGGAGAGATTGCTCTTGAGTGTGGAGAGGACTATATAGACCTAACTACAAGGTGTCAAGTAGAGCTTAGATATATAAAAATTGAAGATATTCCAACCTTACTTAAAAAACTAAAAGATGTTGGTATAGATTCATATCAAACTGGTGTTGACAACTTTAGAAATATACTTAATGACCCATTAGACGGTATGAGTTTTGATAATGTTTTGCCTTCACAAAAACTTCTTTTAAAACTTCAAAGTACATTTCTTTATAGTCCTGAGTGGATATCAACACTTCCTAGAAAGTTTAACACTGCCATAACAGGCTCACTTTCAAATAGATGTAATGTTTTTGGACATGATTGCTGTTTTGTTCTTGCTCAAAAAGATGGAGTATATGGATATAACATGTATCTTGGTGGTAGAGTTGGAAAAATTGCAAGTTCTGCTGATATATTTCTAGCAAATGAAGATGAGGTTGTAAAAGCTTTTGAATCAATTACAAATATCTTTAAAAAGTATGGTTTTAGAGATAATAGAAATAAAAATAGACTTCACTTTCTTATAGAAGCTGTTGGGATGAGTAAAATATCAAAAGCTATAAGAAGACATGCTGAAGTAAATTTTGCAACTGCTGGTGAAACTATGACAAAGATAGATTTTTATGATCCAGACCAAGGAAAAGTACAACTTAGAGATGGAAGTTTTGCAGTGCATATGGTAGTTCCATCTGGAATATTTTCTGGAAGTGTGATGATTGACATAGCAAATAGTAGTGAAAAATATGGAAACTCTGAGATAAGACTTGATATAGAACAAAGTCTTTATATTATGGGAGTTAAAGAGCCAAGTGAGCTTTTAAAAGAAGAGTTATTTAAAACTTATAAAAGTGTAAATACACCATACTTTAATCATCTTATAGCATGTGCAGGAACTGCACATTGCCCTTTTGGAGTGATTGAAAATAAAAATGATGCTATAGATATGGCAAAATATCTTGATAAAAAAGTACCACTTTTAAAAGGCCGAGTAAGAATGTACTGGTCAGCTTGTGTAAAAGGTTGTGGTATTCACGGGCTTGGTGATATTGGTTTTGAGGGTTGTAAAATTAAGTTAAATGGCCAAACTGTAGATGGAGTTCATATTTCTCTTGGTGGAAAATTAGTTAGTGAGGGTGAAGAGGGGCATACAGTTATTAAATCTGCTCCATTAGAATATGCTAGATATTTTATAGAATCAATTATGCTAGAGTACAAAAAATTAAAAAAAGATAACGAAAGTTTTGAAGGTTTTAATGATAGAATTTTAAAACAATACACCACTGCCCATATAGGTTTTATGATGAAGCTCTGTGCATACTTACGAGAAAAAGAGATAGATGTTGAGTTTGGTTTTAATGCTAAAATAAATACAGGTAAAAATGAAGAATTTGAAGTTTTTGAACTTGGACGTAAACTTTATTATAACTTATCAAAAAGAGAGCCATACTCTGCATATGATAGGTTTACAAATGTATTAAAAAATGAAAAGCTAGAAGATATACGAAGTTTAATACCAGAACTTGATGAAAATATAGCTTTAATGTTAAATCATATATTAAATACTACAGAAAATAATAGAGCTGTTGTTTTTTCAGAGATAACAGATTATATTTCATTATAAATCTTCAAAGCAATATCAAAGACAAAAGTAAGTATAATTCGCGAATTAAATAAAGGAATTTCATGGCTAACAAACGTGTATTGGTTAAGTTTTCAGGTGAAGCGCTAGCAGGTGATGCAGGGCATGGAATAGATACTCAAATTTTAAACTATATTTCTCAAGAGATTAAGTCTCTTGTTAATGCTGGTATTGAAGTTGGTATTGTTATTGGCGGTGGAAATATCATCCGTGGTGTAACTGCTGCACAAGATGGAATTATTAAAAGAACATCTGGTGATTACATGGGTATGCTTGCTACTGTAATTAATGGTGTTGCTATGCAAGAAGCTTGTGAACATGCTGGACTTGAAGTTCGTATGCAGACAGCTATTAAAATGGAGCAGATTGCAGAACCATATATTAATCGTCGTGCAGTTCGTCATTTAGAAAAAGGTCGTGTTGTAATTTTTGCAGCAGGAACAGGAAATCCATTTTTTACAACTGATACAGCAGCAACTCTTAGAGCAGTTGAGATTGGTGCTGAAGTTATTATAAAAGCCACTAAAGTTGATGGTGTTTATGATAAGGATCCAAATAAATTTAGTGATGCAGTAAAATTATCAGAATTAACGTATGAGCAAGCATTAAGTGATAATATAAAAGTGATGGATGATACATCAATTGCATTAGCGAAAGATAATTCACTTCCAATCATCGTATGTGATATGTTTACTAAAGGTAATCTCTTAGATATTATTAATGGTAATTCACAAAATTGCTCAATCGTTAGATAATTTAAAATAAAATCAAAGGATATAAAAAATGAAAGTAGAAGAATTAACAGCAAAGATTTTAGACGAAAATCCAAATTTAGATAATTATCAAATAGCAATAGCTGTATCAAAAAGAACAGATGAGATTCTCAATGGTGCAGTAAGTAAACTAAATGTTTCAAAAAATACTAAAGCAGCAGATTTAGCTTTAATGGAACTTGCAGAAGGCCTTATAAAAATAAAAGGCTTTGTTGATATAGAAAAGTAAAATTTTGAGCCTGAGTCAGGTAGATATTGAAAAAGTCAAACATATACATGATGTTGACTCAGCAATATCTTATTTATTCTCACAAATAACCCCAAGTGATACTCTAAAAAAAGCATTAGAGTACTCTAAAAAAGCCCACATTAATCAGTTTAGAAAAAGTGGGCAACCTTATATAATTCATCCTGTTTTAGTTGCAAGTATAGTTTCATCTATAACCAATGATGAGTCAATGGCAATAGCTGCACTTTTGCATGATGTTGTTGAAGATACACAAATTAGTATTGAAGAAGTTGTAAAATTTTTTGGAGAAGATGTTGCTCACTTAGTAGAGGGTCTTACAAAAATTGACACCATTAGAGATACAGAACTAACCCCATCGAATTCAAATGAACGTTTAGTTGTTTCTGCTCTTTCTTTTAGAAAGATGTTATTAGCAAGTATAGAAGATGTAAAGGTTTTAGTTGTAAAACTTTGTGACAGACTTCATAATATGCTTACCCTTGATGCATTACCAGAACACAAACAACAGCGAATTGCGGAAGAAACTCTTGTAGTTTATGCACCAATTGCACACCGTTTAGGTATCTCTTTTTTAAAAAATATATTAGAAGATTTAAGCTTTTCATATCTTTTTAAAGAAGAAAAACACCATATCGATAATTATCTTGATACAAATTACCATGCTATAGAGATGAAGTTAGATGAGTTTAAAGAATCTATAAATAAAATTTTAGTAAAAAATGGATTTTGCGAAGATGATTTTGAGATAATATCTCGCGTAAAACATCGCTATTCAATTTACCTTAAAATGCAAAGAAAAGGTGTAGGGATAGAAGAGATTCTAGATCTTTTAGCAATTAGAGTATTGACTGATGATCCAGTGAAATGTTATAAAATTCTAGGTCTTATTCATCTTAATTTTCAGCCACTTAGCTCAAGGTTTAAAGATTATATTGCAGTTGCTAAAGATAATGGTTATCAAACTATCCATACAACAGTTTTTCATAATACTGCTATCTTTGAAGTTCAAATTAGAACTTTTGATATGCATAACACTGCTGAACTTGGAATCGCTGCTCATTGGAAATATAAAAGTGGTGGTAATAACAATATAAAACTTGATTGGCTAAATAATTTAGGTTATCAAAATGAGTCTGTTGAAGATTTTTATGACTTAATTAAAAATGATCTGTATTCTGAGGATATATCAGTTTTTTCTCCAACGGGGGAAGCATTTACTCTGCCCCGTGGTGCTGTTGTTCTTGATTTTGCTTACGCTGTTCATACGCAAGTAGGTAATAATGCAAAATCAGCATTAGTAAATAAAACGAAAACATCACTTTTAAATGAACTGCACAATGGTGATATAGTAAAGATAGATACATTTGAGAGCAGTATTACAAGGTGTAGTTGGATAGATGCAGTTAAAACCTCTAAAGCTAAAACAAATATGAAATATAACTGTAATTATAGAGTTAGAGAGATAGATGCTAAAAGCAGTATAAATATTGTTGCAACTGCAATGAATTTAAATCATTCAAGAGTTGTAGAATGGTTTGATTCTAGTAGTTATGAATCCAGAGCAACAATTCCCACTGATATTGAACACTTTCGTGATGTTATTCATAAATATATTACAGAAATCAGTCAAAATAATCGTTTTAAAAACTTTTTATCGCGTCATAGGTTTAAATTAAAAGAGTATAACATTAGAGGTATAGAGATATATAGTGCTATGAATGTTAATGGTGTAGTTTTTGATTATTGTTGTCACCCTAAAAATGGTGATGAAATTATGGCATTTTTAGAAAAAAGTAAAGTTCATATTCATCATAAAATGTGTAAAAGTGCTTCAAAAAAACTTGAAGCAAAAGAGGCAATGGTTTTTGTTAAGTGGGAAAAGCAAAATATTTATAACTATAATATGATAGTCTCACTTCATAGTGGAATGGGAACATTAGCAGAGTTCTTGAATTTTTTAGTGAAATTAAAAATAGATATAAGTTTGATTGAATTAGGAAAGAATAAAAGTGAATCAACAAGATATTGTGAGCTTGGATTTGAGTCTAAAGAAGCGGATATTAACACACTTCGTGCTAAAATTGAGCAAAAAATAAAAGTGATACAACTTATTCGTACAGATGATGCGTATAGATAAATTTTAAAGAAGAGAATATAAAATATGATACAAGAAGCCCTTAGAGAAATAAATAGAGGTTGTGCTGAAATTATTGATGAGCCAAGAATAGAAAAACTGCTAAAAGCTTATTATGATGAAGGCAAAACATATACAGTTAAAGCTGGCTTTGATCCAACAGCACCAGATTTACATCTTGGACATACGGTACTTCTTCATAAACTTGCAACTTTTCAAAAATATGGAGGAGTTGTACAATTTCTTATAGGTGATTTTACTGCAACAATTGGTGATCCAACAGGTAAAAGTGCAACTAGAAAAGTTCTTTCTAAAGATGATATTGAAAAAAATATAGCTAGTTATACGACACAAGCTTTTAAAATTCTAGATAAAAGTAAAACAGAGATAGTTTATAACAACGACTGGCTAGAGCCACTTGGTGCTATAGGGATGCTTGAACTTGCATCTAATTTAACAGTTGCAAGAATGTTAGAGCGTGATGATTTTTCTAAAAGATATGCTTCAAACACTCCTATAGCAGTAAGTGAGTTTATGTATCCACTTCTTCAAGGTTATGATAGTGTACATCTTAAAAGTGATATAGAGATAGGTGGAACTGATCAAAAATTTAATCTTTTAATGGGAAGACAGCTTCAAAAATCTTATGAGGTTAAAAAACAACAAGCAGTACTTATGATGCCTATACTTGAAGGTTTAGACGGTATTCAAAAAATGAGTAAATCATTAAATAATTATATTGGTGTCTCAGATGAGCCAAATGATATGTATGGAAAAATTTTAAGCATCTCTGATGAATTAATGTGGAGATATTATGAGCTGTTAAGTACAAAATCTTTGGATGAAATAGCCTTTATTAAAAGAGGTGTTGAAGATGCCTCACTTCACCCTAAAAAAGTTAAAGAAGATTTAGCTTTAGAGATAACTACAAGATTTCATTCTGTAGAGTTGGCACAAGGTGCTAAAGAAGAGTTTCAAAAAATTCACTCTAAAAGTCAAATACCAACAGAAATAAATGAATTTTCTTGCGAGGGAGAAATTTGGATTGCTCAAGCTTTAGTAAATTGTGAAATTGAGCCATCAACTTCTCAAGCTAGAAGAGATATTAAACAGGGTGCAGTTAAAGTAAATCAAGAAAAAATTTCAGATATTAAGTTACAATTATCTAACGGAGAATATATACTTCAAGTTGGAAAAAGAAAATTTGCAAAGTTAAAGGTAAATTAATGAGTTTTAAGTCATTAAAAATAGGTAAATATACTATACCAAAACCTATAGTTCAGGGTGGAATGGGTGTTGGTATAAGCTGGGATCAACTAGGGGGAAATGTTTCAAAAGAGGGTGGACTAGGAGTTCTTAGTACTGTTGGAACAGGATATTATCAAGATAAAAAATATGCAGTAAAATTAGTTTCTGGAAAACCACTTGATGCACTAGGCTTCTACTCAAAAGAGGGTTTTGAAGCTATTGTGAAAAATGCAAGAAAAATTTGTGGAGATAAACCACTTGCTGCAAATATTTTATATGCAATGAATGACTATGGTCGTGTTGTTAAAGATGCTTGTGAAGCTGGAATCGATATTATAATTACAGGGGCAGGACTTCCTACAAATATGCCAGAGTTTACTGAAGGTTATCTTGATGTAGCACTTATTCCTATCGTATCATCTGCTAAAGCACTTAAAATTATATGTAAAAGATGGCAAAAAAGATATAACAGACTTCCTGATGCAGTAATTCTTGAGGGTCCTAAGAGTGGTGGACATCAAGGTTTTACTTATGAGCAGTGTACAATGCCTGAGAATCAGTTAGAAAATCTTGTAGGTCCAGTAGTTGAAGAAGCAGCAAAATGGGGTAATATTCCTGTAATTGCTGCTGGTGGAGTTTGGGATAAAAGTGATATAGAGCAGATGATAGGACTTGGTGCAAGTGCTGTTCAGATGGGTACTCGTTTTATTGGTACTCATGAGTGTGATGCACATGAAAATTTAAAACAAGTTATACTAAATGCAAAAAAAGAAGATATTCACCTAATGGGTTCACCTGTTGGATATCCAGCTCAAGGTGTTAGAACTAATCTTACTGAATTAGTTGAGAGACGTGAAGGTCCTGCGATTAAGTGTATTTCAAACTGTGTAGCACCATGTAATCGTGGTGAAGAAGCAAAAGAAGTTGGTTTTTGTATAGCTGATAGGTTAAGTGATGCATATGAAGGTAATTTAGAAACTGGACTCTTTTTCTCTGGCACAAATGGTTATAAACTTGATAAAATTATTTCTGTAAAAGAGTTAATGGATAAATTAATAGAAGGTGAATAATTAAGTGATGATTCGCTCTTTAATCTTATTATTTGTAATTGTTTTATCACTTCATGCTCTTAGTGATAAAGAGATTTTAAAAAGAGCTGATGGTTATATGAAAACAGGAACTCAACTTAATGAATTTCGTGCATATAATGATTATAAAAAACTTTATATTAAATCTGTAGTAAATAATAATATCAATCTTAGAAGAGATGCCTTAAAAGGTATAGTTAGAAGTGCAAATAAACTTAAAATAGATGTTACTCTATATGAAAAAGAACTTAACAAAATATCTAAAAAAGCCTCATATCATAAGCCAATACAAAAAACAAAAAAGACAAATAAACAACCTCAAAAAATTCAAATTAAATCATCTCATAAATTAGATGCTACTAGATGGGAAGGTTCTAAATTAATTTTAAAATTTGATAAAAAACTTAGAGGTAGCCAAATTAATTATTTTACACTTTATAATCCTAAAAAAAGAAGCTATAGGTATGTTTTTGATGTAGATTCTTCAATGCTTACAAAATCAAAAAATTTAAGAAGAAATGGTATTAATAGAATTAAACTAGCTCAATATAAACCAGATATTTTAAGATTAGTCATTGAAAATAGTTCAAAAATAAAAATTAGTTTTAAAGTAGAATATTCTAGTTTAGTAATAGATATAAAAACAAATAAAAAAGTAAGTGTAGTTAAAAAAGTAGTTTCACTAAAAAGAGTAAGTAAATCAAAAATAATAGTTATAGATGCAGGTCATGGCGGAAGAGATCCTGGTGCAGTTGGTTATAAAAAATATAGAGAAAAAGTAATAACTTTTAAAATTGCAAAAGAGTTAAAAAAGATTTTAAAATTTCGTGGTTACAAAGTTTACATGACAAGAGAAAGTGATAAATATATTAAACTTAGTGATAGAACAAAATTCGCAAATAGAAAAAAAGCAGATATATTTATTAGTATTCATGCTAATGCAGTTGATAAAAAAAATGCACATAAAGTTTATGGTGTTGAAACATATTTTCTCTCTCCATCACGCTCCGATAGAGCTAAGAGGGTTGCCGCAAAAGAAAACTCTGCTGATATAAGTGAGATGAATAAATATGGGAAAAATATTTTTTTAAATCTTTTGAACCATCATAATATATTAGCATCAAATAAATTGGCAATTGATTTACAAAGAGGAATGTTGGGGTCTTTAAATAAAAGATATAAAGGTGTAAAAGATGGTGGAGTTCGTGAAGGACCATTTTGGGTGTTAGTAGGAGCACAAATGCCATCAGTTTTAGTTGAAGTTGGATTTATATCTAATCCAAAAGAAGCAAAAAGATTAGTCAATAGTAAATATAGAAAAACATTGGCAAAAGGTCTGGCAAATGGAATAGAGAGATATTTTGCTAATAGTAAATAATTTCTCTATTTAAAATACTTAGAATAGATATAGTATTAAATCTCTTTTTTATAGTCTAAATTACCAGCAATAGCTTCTTTATCATTTATGATTTTTTCTATTTGTTGTTTAACTTTATCGTATCTGTATTGCTCTTTAAATCCAATTATACGACCACCAGCAGCATTAGGATGTCCACCACCATTAGCCCACTCTTTTGAAATTTGTGCAACATTAACTTTATTGTTTGCTCTTAGGCTCATTGTTCCACGATAGCTAACATCAACTATAAAATCATACTCAGGATAAGCAATTAAAAATCCATTACCAACTATAGAAGTGTTGCCAACTCCATAACTTAAATAACCTTTATAACCTTTATAGTATATTGTTTTTTCATTTTTAGCTTGACCAAGAAGTTTAACTATAAACTCTGTTGCTAAATTATCTAAAGTGTTGTTTTTATCTTTCTTGAAAAACTCTTTTTTTAGTTTATGTATATTTTCATCTAAGAGTATTGGAGCATTTTCTTCATCTAAAAATTTTGTAGCTTCTAAAAGGAGTGAAGTTTTATATTCATTATCTACATCAGCGAACATAACTTTATTTAGTTCTCTTGATTCTGTAATAAGACGCATACAAACTTTTCCATACTCAAAGTTATCTTTTTCTTGCATTTTCCATAAATCAACAGCATTTACAATATTTACAAACTTATTCATCCATGTTGGTTCATTAAGCTCAAAATGCTCTTTTGCATAGTCATAAGTTATTTTTGTTGCACATCTTAATGTATCAAGAAAGTACCAATCATATTTATTTGCACTATCTTCACCACTTCCATGATGGTCAAGTAGAGTAAGAGTTATTTCCCCTTTAGCTTCATTTAATTTATTCACTTCATTATTTAACCATCTTGATTCATCTGCAGTAAGATTTAAGTCTGTAATTAAAATTGTTGCTTTAGTATTGTTTTTTCTAATATTTTCTAAAATCATATCAAGTTTTTGTTTTACTTCTGCACCATAATTGGCGTTGTAATTAAATAACTTATAAGGAGTATATTTCATTATTAATTGGCAACTATAGCCATCAAGGTCAGTGTGTGATAAGTGGTAAATTGTTTTATTATTCATTATATTTCCTTAGTTTATTGTGGCTCAGTTATTGAGATAGATCCCATAACTTCAAAAGTTGCACTTGAGTCAATCTCAGCATGTGATAGTGTTATAACATCAAGAGAGAATCTTTCTAATATCTCTGCTACTCCTCGTCTAAGTGCAGGGTCAACAATAACTACAACTGGTGAAACACCTTTTTGTAATAATTCTGCTGCTTTTGTACTTGTTGCTTGGATAAGTGAATTTATCTCTGCTACATTAAGTAAAAGTGTTTTTGTACCATCTTGATCTTGAGATTTTTCAAGCATTAGTTGTTCAGAAGATGTATCAAAGGTTAGTAGCCTTATAACTCCATCTTCTCCAGCATACATCTGAGTGATAATACGTGATAACTTCGCTCGTACCTGTTCGGTTATTATGTCAACATTTTTTGTAAATTCTGCAATATCAGCAATAGTCTCTAATATAGTTAACATATCTTTAAGAGGAATTTTTTCATGAAGAAGAGATTTTAATATTCTTTGAATTAAGCCAATAGAAGCAACTTTCATAACATCATCTATTATAACAGGGAAGTCATCTTTAATTTTGTCAATTAGAATTTGTACTTCTTGACGTGTTAATAGATCTTCAGCATTTTTCTTAACAAGTTCACTCATATGTGTAGATATAACTGTAGCAGGATCAACAACAGTATATCCATTGATAATTGCATCTTCTTTTTGTTCAGCAAAAATCCACATAGCATCAAGTCCAAAGGCAGGCTCTTTTGTAGATTCTCCAGTGATCTCACCAGTAGCCATACCACTATCCATCGCTAAAAATTTATCAGGAATAATGGTTCCATTTCCAATTGAGATACCTTTTAAGAGAATTTGATACTCCTGTGGTTGAAGATGCAAGTTGTCTCTAATCCTCACTTGCGGCATTAAAAAACCAAAATCTGATGCAATCTTTCGTCTCATTGAACGAATACGTTCTAGTAAGTCACCACCTTGTGACTTGTCTGCTAAACGTATGAGTTGGTATCCAAGGGTAAGCTCAAGCATTTCAACTTTAAGTATATCTTCGAGTGCTTTTTCTTCCTCTTTGGCTATCTCTTCATTAGATTTTTCTGGCTTCATCGCTTCTTTTTCTTGTACCTCTTTAGACTTATTTGAAAGTACTTCATTTACATCAAGTATGCTAAGTTCACCTCTTTCATATTTATATATAGACCAACCAAGAAGAGCAAACATGATACCTACAAATCCCATAGATGCAGTTGGTAAACCAGGAATCAGAGCAAAAAGAATCATAATAAAACCAACTATCATCATGATTTTTGCATTTCCCATCATCTGGTTAATGGCACCATCTGCAAAGTTGTCACCCTCTCCTGAACTACGAGTAATCATAATACCAGTAGCAGTTGAGATAATCAATGCTGGAATTTGACCAACTAAACCATCACCAATAGTAAGAAGTGTAAATGTTGATGCACTATCACCAACTGTCATATCATGTTGAAATACACCAATTAAAAAACCACCAATAATATTGATGAGCGTAATGATAATACTAGCAATTGCATCACCTTTTACAAATTTAGAAGAACCATCCATCGCTCCATAAAAATTTGCATCTTGAAGAATTTCAGCACGTCTGGATTTAGCTTCAGCATCATCAATAAGCCCAGCATTCAAATCAGCATCAACTGCCATCTGCTTTCCAGGCATAGAATCAAGTGTAAAACGAGCAGCAACTTCTGCAACTCTTGTGGAACCTTTTGTAATTACCATAAAATTTATAAGAACTAAAATTGAAAAAACTATAATACCAATTACATAATTACCACCAACAACAAAGTCTCCAAAACTACTAATAATACTACTAACATTTTCAGGACCTTCATGTCCATGACTAAGAATCATTCTTGTGGTAGCAATATTTAGTGATAATCTAAAAAGAGTGAGTATAAGTATAAGTGTTGGAAAGGTTGTTAAATCAGTTGGTTTTGGTACATATAAAGATATTAGTAATATTAAAACTGCTAAAGCCATAGAGACAGTTAATAGTACATCCAACATCCCAGATGGGAGAGGAACAATAATAATAGCCAATATTGCCATTACAAAAATAACTACACTTAAATCTTTTTGTCCTAATAAAAAGTTTAAAGATATACCAATTTGTTGTTTTAGAGTTAATTTTTTTGCCAAGTGATTACTCTAACAAATCTTTTAATGTAAA
>JAFLJV010000207.1 GCA_022712845.1 Sulfurimonas sp.
GTTTTCTTATGTTTACAATATCTAAATTTTCATTAAAAGAGTTGTAATGAGCAGTTATATCTTCATTTGAATAAATTTTACCAATATTATCACTTAGCAATTGAAGAAAAAGTATTTCGTATTTTGTAAGTGCTACTATGTTGTTGTTATCATTAAGAATATTATTTTCTTTAGAAAAAGTAACAAAACTACCTAATTTTTTTAGATTATGGTTTTGTTGAATTGAATCTACATTATGTGAGAGAATAACACTTTTTGCCGTATTTAAAAGAGCTTTTAAAAGATCTTGATAATCTAAGGGTTTTTTTATAAATTGCTCAATTCCTAGGTTTATTAATGGTAGTAAATATTTTGAATCATCATGTGCTGACACTATTATAATATTTTGATCGGGATTAATATTATAAAGGCTTTCTACTAGTTCTACTCCATTTAATCGTGGCATACGAATATCTGAAATAATTATGTCATAATATTTTTTATCATTGATATTATAATATTCTTTGTATTTTTTTAGTGCATCTTCACCATTAATTGCATTATCAACTCTTTTAAAAAATGTAGATAAAATTTCAGTTACATTTTCTCTTAAATCTTCATGATCTTCAACAAATAAAACAGATAAATCTTTTGTATAGTTAAGTAATTCTTTTGAGTTTAGCATAATTAGTAACCTAGTATGTTAATTTTTGTAGTCATTATAGCTTTTATTAGTAATTTATTCAATATAAGTGGTTATTATTGTGTAAAAGAGAGAGAAATGAAACTAATAATCAACGGTGAAACAAAAATATTTGGTGAAAATATAACTTTAAACAGTGTATTAGTAGAACTTGCTTTAACTGGTAAAGTTATGGCTGCAGCTGTAAATATGAATATAGTTAAGCAAAATAAATGGGATGAATACAGACTTATCGAAGGAGATAAAATAGAATTATTAGATTTTGTTGGTGGTGGATAATTCAATAGCTACAACAGCAATTGCATACTCTCCATCATGAGTAATAGATAAACTTATGTCTTTAATATTAAAATTTTCAATTATCTTTTGAGATAGTTTAATTTTTGGTGCACCTTTATCTGTTTTATAAATAGTAATATCGTGGAAACTACATTCTGCTCCAATACCTACCCCTAGAGCTTTTGAACAAGCTTCTTTAGCCGCCCAAAATCCAGATGCTGTTTTATGATTTTTTATAAGATATATCTCATCGTAAGAGAGAAATTTATGAAGTGCTTTATCGCCAAATCGCTTTATTAAGCGATTCATACGAGATATATTTATAAGGTCTATACCAATCATTTATTGGATGACAAATTCTGTAAAATAGATTCCTTGTACATTTCCATCAACTATCATAGCATTTAGAGTATCTATAATTTGCTCAGATACTTTTTTCTTACCTTTTTTAGAGGAGATTTCTTCGAGTGTTTTAGATGTTAAAATTCTAATAATTCTATCTCTAACAACAGGTGATTTACTATCAAGTTCTAGACTTAATTCATCACCATTTAATTCAAGTGAAATAGTTGCTTTTAAGTATCTACGACCTGCATCACTTTTTAAATTAACAGTAAATGTGTCAAGTGGGTATAAAATACCGATGTCACTTAATTTTCTTGTTTCCATGTTATTAGAATATCTAGCTCTAGTAGAGGAGTTTTGTTGTTGGTTTTGTGAAGTGTTTTGTTGAACTTGAACTTCATCATCTCCACCCATCAATAAGATGGTTGTTACGGCACCACCAAGAATAATAAGTATTAAAACAGCAATGATAATAATCATCAATTTATTTGATTTTTTACTATCCTGTTCTGTTTCTTCTTCTTTGTTTTCTTTATCTGCCATAACTCTTCCTTGAATTTAGTTTTGTTAGTATATCAAAATTTATATTATTTGTTAATCACACTTCGTTATATTTAAAGCTTTTATAATTTCTTCAAAAATTACACCTGATTCGCGATTTGTATCATCTTGATACTCGGTCACATGTAGTTTTCTATTATTTGGTTCATCACAAATATATGTTTCAGGCTGAATAGTATATTTTGAGGTAATATTTTCAATTGTAGAAGATACTAATTCTCCCTCTTCCTTTGTATCATAACCTATTGCTAATCTAAAAAATTTCTCTTCACTTCTAAAAATTGCATCCATAATATAAATCCTTTTAAATATAATTATTTACATTATACTACTAATATCGTAAAAGAGTTTTAAATCTTTAATTATACTCATGAACTTAATACCATTGTAGAAGTTTTGAGACTTCATCAACTATAAAAGTTTTTATCGTAGTTTTTTCTAGTGGTTTTTTTGCTAAAAGAACTTTGTTTATTTTTTGCATTTTTGCCTCTTTTAGTCTAACATCCATTCCATGAACTTCTCTCACATCACCAACAAGTGAGACTTCACCTATAAAGATAGTCTCTTTTGAAATTGCACGATCTCTAAAACTACTAATAATTGCTGCTAATACCGCTAAATCTGCAGAAGTTTCAGTTATTTTTATACCACCTGTTATATTTATAAATACATCATATCCAGAGAGTGGAATTTCTAGTTTTCTCTCCAACAAAGCTAAAAGCATATTTAACCTATTGTTATCAAATCCTGTTGCTTGTCTTTTTGAATTTGGTGTATGTGACTCAGAAACAAGGGCTTGAACTTCCAGTATAATAGGACGAGTACCTTCCATTACAACAGTAAGAGCAGAGCCAGCTTGCTCTGAGTTGCGATTAAAAAATCTTGAAGCGATATTTGTAGCAGAGATTAAACCATCATTTCTCATCTCAAATACACCAATCTCACTTGTTGGACCAAAACGGTTTTTAAATCCTCTAAGTATCCGTAATTCTTGTGATGAGTCTCCCTCAAAATAAAGCACTGTATCAACCATATGTTCTAAGACTCTAGGACCAGCGATTGAACCCTCTTTTGTGATATGACCAATTATAAAAATAGAGATATTTCTCTCTTTTGCTATTCTCATTAACTCAAATGTTATTTGTCTCACTTGTGTAACAGAACCAGGAGCAGAGCTAATAGCCTCTGAGTATAGAGTTTGAATAGAGTCAATAATTATAAATTCATAATTACGATGTTCAAGCTCAACTAAAACTTGCTCTAACCTTATTTCACTTAGAAGATATAGTGTATCGTGATTTGCTTTTAGCCTATTCGCTCGAAGTTTTATTTGCCCAGCTGATTCCTCTCCTGTTACATATAAAACATTTTTTCCACTTGAAGCTATGTCTCCACCAACTTTTAAAAGAAGTGTAGATTTACCAACACCTGGACTACCACCTATTAGTGTAAGTGAGCCAGGGACTATCCCTCCGCCCAAAACAGAGTCAAGTTCACTATCATGTGAGCTAAATCTAAATACTTCTTCTTCTTTAATTTCGTTAATACTTATAGCTTTTGAGGATGCATTAGATTTTGATTTTGTTTGTTTAACAACTTCTTGTTGATGCTCATTTAACTCTATAAAAGAGTCCCATGAAGCACAGTTAGTACATTTCCCCATCCACTTAGGAGTTGTGAATCCACAATGTTGACACTCAAAAAGAATTTTTTTCTTAGCCATATAATCAGCCTTATATTTTATAATTTAGGTGAGTATATTATTTTTTATAAATTAGGAGGGAAAATATGACAAATTGCCATATTTTATTGTTCAAAAATTATATCTAGGAGACCATCTACAAATTCATATTTATCAAATGGCACTAAATTTTCAGGTTGTTCACCAGTTCCAATGTAAAGAATAGGAAGCTTAAGTGAGTTAGCAATACTAAATATACTACCACCTTTTGCCGTTCCATCTAATTTAGTTATTATTATTCCATCTATGCCAATCATCTCATCAAATGCTTTTGCTTGAGCAATTGCAGAGTTTCCTTGTGTTCCATCTAAAATTAAAACTGTTCTGTGAGGAGCTCCTAAGTGAGCTTTATTACAGATACGGTGAATTTTTTTAAGCTCATTTGCTAGATTTGTTTGCGTGTGGAGTCTTCCTGCTGTATCTATGATGACATTATCAAAACCTTTAGATAAAGCAGAATCAATAGTATCATATGCAACAGCAGAACTATCATGTCCCTGTTTTGAAGATATAATTGGGATGTCCAGTTTTTTAGACCAAAGAGTAAGTTGTTCAATCGCTGCTGCACGAAATGTATCTCCAGCACCAAGAATCACTTTTTTACCTTCATTTTTATATCTAGCTGCTAACTTTGAGATAGTAGTTGTTTTTCCTGCACCATTAACACCAATTATTAGTTCAACAAAAGGTTTAGTAAAACTTGGCTCAGTATATGTTGTTTTGTCTAATGCAAACAATAATTTTGAACGCAACATATTTCTAGTTATCTTATTTGAATCCATTTCAGAAATAATATTTTCAACTAACTCATATTCAACATCAGCTTCTAAAAGAATATCTTCAATTTCGTCTTTATCAAATGTTATTTTTTTTGTAGGAACTATTGTTTTAATAGCATCAGCAGTTTTAGAGAGTGATTTTTTTATAAATCCAAACAAATTATTTTCCTAAAGCTCTTCTGATATCACTATCTATAAACTCTTCTTCAGTTGCACCAACAAA
>JAFLJV010000208.1 GCA_022712845.1 Sulfurimonas sp.
AAAAAGATTTTAAAGGTTCATCTTGAATGAAAAAGTATGAGGTAGGTATAATTATTAGTAAAAGTATAAAGTTTATAAGTAAAAATTTAAAAGCTTTTTTAATTTTAAATGGAACTTTAGGAAGAGCATTTTCTATAGCTTCTTGAGAACTTCTGATATAGATACGGTTTTGTATATTTACCGATGTGGTGTAAGCAATAAATTCACCAACAATAAATAGGATAAAAGCGTATAATATTGAAGATGACCAAATAAATTCGTTATCCACTAGTTCAAAAATACTAAATATTACTGCAGTTAGTATGATTAAAATAGAAATAAAAAAATTAATTTTAAACATAATTTAGCCTTGAATATTATTTATTATATATCAATAATTATAAAATAAATCTCTTTAGCTTATTTTATAATTAGTATTTTAATTAAGAATAAGAAACTATTTAATTCATCCAATTTTCACTATTTTTGGAGGATAGGTTGAAAAAGCTTTTTTAAATGCATTGGCTCTAATATCTTTAAGTTTTCCATTTGCAATAGGTGGTAAAAAATATGCTCTTTCTTGACTTTCATCTGCATCATAATTATTGTCATGCATAAAAGCAATATCTTTACCAAGTTTTTTTACCTGTTGTGATAGTGCTTTAGCATAGATGATTATTGCTTTATGGTGTCTATCATATTTATTTCCAGAAGCAAAAAAAATAAATTTTCCACTAAGTCTAATGTTTGGTACATCTTGATAGTTTAGTTCTTTGTCATAACGAGTGAGCTGACTACTGGAATATCTATCTAAATCGGCATCAAACTCCTCTAAGATAGGTGTCGGCTCAATATTGGCTTTATTAAGTGAAAAAAGATATTTAACCTCAATAAGTTTTCCTCTATATCCATCTTTAAGCGCAGATGAAAAAAGTCCACAACTTTTGTCAAATTCTAACTCTGTAAACTCATCATCAAACTCATACCCTTGAGACTCTAAAGTTGAATCATTATTAAAGCCTATCGGGGTAATTGTTGGGTTATATAAAAAAATAGTTCCCAAAACATTTTTACGTTTTTTTATAAGCATCTTTTCTAATTGAGATGTATTAATCACTTCATTATTTTCTGGAATATATAAATATTGTTCCTTTATATATTCTAAATCAAGGCTTGTTAAAAATTTTCCAAATACTTGCACATTAAATCCTATAATATTTGTCCGAATTATACTATAATTCACTATGATTTACGCACTATTTTTACTTTTTACTTTTGCTGTTTTAGCTTTTGTGTTTTACCATATGCAGTATTTTATGATGTTTTCCCCTACATACCATAGAGGTGAAGAGTTAAGTGATGATTTTGAGGTATTAAATATTATTGCAGATGATGGTGTTAAGCTTGAAGGTGTTGTGTATGAACCAAAACAAATGTATAGAACGTTAGCTGATGTAGACTCAACACTTCTTTTTTTTGGTGGTCGCACGCAAGATAGTGTTGGGCTTATAAAAAAACTATCTACACTCTATCCACATACGAGAATAATAGCATTTAATTATCGTTCATATGGTAAAAGTGATGGTATTTTAAATGAAAAAAATATGTTAGAAGATGGACTTAAAATTGCGAAAGTGATTGAGAGAAATTATGGAAGTTTTTATATCTTGGGTTTTTCATTAGGTTCAGGTGTTGCTTCATATGTTGCTAGTAAGGTTTATATTAGAGGAGTGTTTTTAATATCTCCATTTGAATCAATTGCACTACTTGTTAAGAAAAAATATGGATATTTTATACCTTGGCTTTTGAGATATAAACTTGAAAAAAATAAATTTGTAAAAGATATTGATGCCAAAACATATATATTTGCTAGTAAACATGATGAAGTGATACATGTTCATAATACTAGAAACCTAAAAGAAAGTGTAAAAAATTTAACTTTGTACAAAGAGCTTGAAGATTTATCTCATAAAGAGTTGCTTTGGGATAAAAAAGTTGTTGATGAGATAAACAATATTATTCATAAGGATATAAAATAATGGAAATAGGATTCCTTTTAAAAAAACTTATAACTTATTTTATTGAACCTTTTGGACTTATTTTATCATTTTTTATTTTAGGTATTATATTTTTATTTTTAAATAAAAACTCTTTAGCAAAAATATTTATCGCTATATCCTTTGGTTTTTTATTACTATTTTCAAACTCAGCATTTTCAAATTATCTTATACAAAATTTGGAAAATCAATATCAAAAATATGATTATAAAGAAAGTATCAAGTATATTCATGTTCTTGGTTCAGGGCATAATGATGATGAAAAACAACCTATTAGTTCAAGAATAAGTGATGCTGGAATAAAAAGAATAATTGAAGGGATTATAATACACTTCAAAACACCAAACTCAAAGCTTATTTTTACAGGTTATGGTGGTAATAGTAATATCTCAAGTGCAAAAATGAATGCTAAATTGGCTTTGAACTTAGGTGTAGATGAAAAAAATATTATTATAAATGAAAAACCAAAAGACACTAAAGAAGAAGCCATTTTTGCAAAAAGTTTTATTGGAAGTGAGTCTTTTGTATTGGTTACATCAGCAACTCATATGCCAAGGGCTATGATATTATTTAAATCTTTAGACTTAAATCCAATTGCTGGTCCTACAAATTTTTATAAAAGAGAGTTTAATGGCTATTTTTCTGCTCCAAATAATGGTTCAATTAGACGTTCAACAATTGCAATGCATGAGTATCTTGGGACTCTTTGGGCTAAAGTTAAAAGTATTATAAATTAATATTTAATCTTTGTGAGATACAGACCATTGCATTTTGCAGGCTTTATTTTATAGTTTTTTTTACACTCAAGTTGTTCTAAAATTTCTTTATCATTTAACTTTAAAAGTGTCCCAACCATAAGCCTGATTTGACTTCTTAAAAAACCATTTGCTTCAAAGTTTAAAACTATATAATCTTTGTACTTGTAAGCAAAAGCTTTATAAATTACTCTAATAGTAGAATTTGTGTCACTTCCACTTTTCATAAAATATTTAAAGTTATGTTCACCACAAAATAGTTTGATATTTTTTTGTATCTTTTTAAGATTCATATTGTCTACAAAAGTAATAAAATTATCTTCAAAAGGATTACTTTTAGTATTTTTAATTATATATCTATAAACTCTTTTTTTTGCACTATATCTAGCATGAAAATCATCATTTACCTCTTTGATACTTTTAATTTTTATAGATGTTGGAAGCATCTCATTTAAAACAGTTTTTAATTTTTTAAGATTCTTCCAAAAAAGTGGTATATCAATATGACAAACTTGCCCAGTAGCATGAACACCTTTATCTGTTCTTCCACTTGCATAAACTTTTGAATCTATGTTTATTTTTTTTAAAACATGTTCAAGATTTCCAAGTATAGTATTTGATGAGCTTTTTTGAGTTTGTGAGCCTAGATAAGTGCTGCCATTGTAGCTGATAATCAAAGCACATCTCATTAACTATTAAAACTTTGAGACTATATATTTTTTATAAATTATATATGTAATGATTAACCATGAAATAATAACAACAGGAATAGTAAAAGGGGTTAATGCACCACTTAATCCTAAGGCAATGGAGTGATAAATCAACACA
>JAFLJV010000209.1 GCA_022712845.1 Sulfurimonas sp.
AAAGCTACAGCTATTAACGCATTTGCAAAAAACTCATGAATCATTTGGAAAAACTCCATATCTTTAAACATAGTGGCATTTAAAAAAGATAAAACTCCCATCCCCTCTTGAGTACCATAAAGGAGTGTTCCGCTTACAACTACGAGAAGTCCTAAAATTATCATAGATACTATAGCCCAAGATGATGCTGGGTTATGACCGATAAATCCCTTCGTCTCTCCAAGTACATTTATCATATACACAAACAGATCTTTAAGATTAAAATTAAAATCTTTAAACTTTGAGTATCTTACATCCATAAAACCCCAAATAATTCTATATATAAAAAGTAACCCTACCATGTAACCAAGTGCCGCGTGGAAACTTAAAAGATTTTCCACCTCACTTAATATATATGCTAGCCCAACAGAGAGGACTAACAAAATATGAAAGAGTCTTGTAGTGAGACTCCATACATATACTTTAGTCATCTTCATATTTTCCATAATTTGGAATATTTATATCTCTCTCTTCGTATGAACCTTTATCTGCTGTTTTATGACAAGCCATACAGTTTGCTATAGACTTAACCTCTTTTTGTTCTATCATATTTCTACGAATTTTTCTATGCTCTTTTTTAAAATATCTAGTATTACTAATAGCGATAGGTGTCTCATCTCTTCTTATGCTATCATTAATTTTTCTACTTCTTTTATAGTCTCTAAATTTTTCAGCTGAGTTATCAATCAAGTAATTTAAAACTCTTTTATTGTCCTCTTTATCTAATGATGCATCAGTCTCAAAATGATTTTCTAAATCACTCATAAGTTTTACCCATGATCTCTCAGGTAAAAGTCCAGGTTGATATGCAAAGTGACAACTTCCACATTCTTTTTTATAAAAAGCATTTCTGACTGGTGCTACACCTACTTTAGAATATCCTCTCCTATCGTCTTTATCATATTTACGATAATTATCGTCTCTATCATATCTACGACGCTCTTTATACTCATCTCTATCTCTGTATTCATCTCTTTCATCTTCATAATAACTACTATTTTTATAATTATCATCGCTATCATTTCTGTATTCGTTTGGACTTGCCATTAAACTACCTGTTAAAACCACTGCTATTATTAATAAAGTTTTCATCATATATCCTTTTATTTTTTATTTACGATGTAAATTACTACATCACCTTTTTCTTGAGCGCTTCCCTCTCTAACATAAACATCTTTGAAGTTGCGTCTTAACCATTTTTTTACATCTTTTACTTTTACAAATCTATCAGCATTTGTAGTTGGTGAAAATGGGTCAATCACTTTACCTGTACTAATATTTTCACCATTTTTAGTAAAATCACTTGTATGACAACTCACACAAGAAATTAATTCTCCTTTTTTACCAACATGCTTTGAAGTGAAAATTTTCTCACCTCTTTTATAATTAAATCCTTTAAATGCAGGATTAGTTTTTTTAGCTTCAATTTTTAACTCATTCATATACTTTTGCATTTGAGGATTAAAATCATATGCCCCAGCTATAGAGATTAAAAGTATCAAACTTGTTAGTAGTTTTCTCATAACTTAACTCCTTATTTTGTATTTATATAGTGTTATTATGAGCCAACTGTGTCAATCCTACTTTGACTTTTTCTTTACAATCTCTTTACAAAGTGAGGATTAAAAAGAGTTTAGATAAGTTAAGTGAAATAAAATTAAAAAGAGTATTGCAGATATTTTACATATTGAGCAATTAAAGTGATTGTAGGTTTATAGTAATATTAAATTTAGTTTGTGTTATTAAAGATAGCTCTTCTATGGTAAGTAAGTGGGTATTAAAACTCCTCCATATTTTCAAAACCATTTATGATATCTACTTCTAAATCTTGTCTACTTTTATCTGTTATAAGTTCTAAAAGCTGTGAATTTATACTAAGAAAGTAATCTATTTGAGCATGTTTATGTGCTTCAACTAATTTTTCATTATATGAAAATATACTATTGTTAAGCTCTTCTTGAACAGGTTCCCAAGAGTATTTTTCTAGTAGTAAAATAAATTTATTCTCTGCAAAATATCCTAAAAAAGCTTTTGGTGCTACTAGATTTATTATATGTTTTAAAATTTTTGCTGCCTGTGCTTCAACAACAATGGCATCTACTTTACCATACCACTGCACTACATTATCATAGTTTTTAATTGTAATTAAAACAATTTTTATAGTACTTGTTGTCATTTTTATAGCTTCTATATGGTCTAAGATAGCTTTTTTTATTGGTAATTTTGTATGGTCATCACGATTTAGTGCATCTTTTATACTTGATATATCTGTAAATACAAGAATGTAATGCTCTTTTTCACCAACTTTTGTAAAATCAACTTTATATTCAAGAAGTTTAGAATTTTTTTCTATACAAACTTTACAATCTTCTTCAGAATTTATTTGTAACTCATTTATAAATTCTTTGTTAGTTTGTGCATCTATACAATGCTCACTTTGTTGAAAAATAACTCCGATTTCTGGCATTTCTAATTTAAATGTTTCAAAATCATCAAAACCTATCATCTCCAAAAATGCTTTATTTGCAGTTGTTATAGAACCATCTGTAATAACAAGAATACCATTATGAATCATATTTACCACTACTTGAGCTTCTAGTGCTTTTTGTTGAGCTTTATCATATATTTTTTTTATATATAATTCTTTTGCTGTTTTATATAACATTGTAAGAAATAGTTTATTATTAAATGGTTTTAAAACAAATCTAGTAACACTAAGATTTATCAGGCTTATTAAATTTTCTGAGTCATTATGTGCTGATGTTACTAAAACTATTTGATCAATATTGGTCTCTCGAATATTTGTAATCATATCAATTCCATTTAAATTTGGCATATTAATATCACTAATAACAATATCATAAGAACCTTTTTTATACTTTTTCAACCCTTCTAAACCATCTTCTGCTAAATCAATATTAGGGAAAAATCTGCCAAGAAAAGAGGCTGTTTGTGTTCTAATTAGCTCATCATCTTCAACATACAATACACTACAATCTTTTGCGTACTCTTTTAATTTTACTATATTAATATCCATTTATTTTCCTTTTATAAAACTATTTCAAACCTTGCACCACTATCTGAATTATATACCCTCAATATCCCTTTATGATGATCTTGTATTATCATCTTTGACATGTAAAGTCCTAACCCAGTACCTGTTTTTTCACTTTTTGTACTATAGTAAGGATTAAATATTTTATCAATTATATCGATTGGTATCCCACCTGCATTATCTTCTACTGCTATGATAATATTGTTATCTTTAGCATAACTCTCAATAATTATAGTTGCATCACTTTGTGATTTTTCTTTAAAAATATCTTGTGCATTTTTTATTAAATTTAGTAAAACTTGTATAATCTCACTTTTGTAAATATTTAACTCCAAATTCTCATCTAGTTTTAAAATAACTTCTACATTAGAGTTTTCAAGACTTTTTTCAATAATTTGTACCGAATCATCTATTAGCTCTTTAACTTTACATAGCTCTACATCTTTATTTGGCTTAAAAAAATTACGAAAATCATCTATAGTTTTTGATAAATATTGAGTTTGCTGATCTATAGTTTTTAAGTTATCAATAGAATTTTTTTCATCCCAAGTATCAAGTTCAATATCAAGAATAAGATTATTTGCTATCATACCTATGCCAGTGATTGGTTGACGCCATTGATGAGCAATCATCCCTATCATCTCACCCATAGCAGCTAATCTTGAGTTACGGAGAAGTATCTCATCTTTTTGTCGTAACTCATCAACTGTATTTTTTACTTTTACATTTAATTCATCATTAAGTACACGAAGTTTTTGATCATGTTCTTCTAACTCTTGTTGTATAACTTTACGATTTTCTTCTGAAGCATGTAGTTTTTTTATACGCTCTTCAAGTTCGTTAATAATAGGGTTTGAAAGCTTGATAAATAACATTACAGCAAAAATTGTTAGAACAATAGATATAAACATAACTGTTATAGCAGTATTTATAAATGGTTGTCTTATGCGTTCTAATGTAGTTTTAACCACTATACCAAATTTACTATCTGCAATCTGCAAAGGTGCATAAGCTGCTAAAACTTCTACACCTTTATAATCTTGTGCGACTATAGTGCCACTCTTGCCTTTAAGAGCTAGTTTCATTGGTAGTGCTATTTTTGTATGCATTGGAATTCTTATTGCATTTTGTTCATCTAACTTAGCATAATCAGATGGCATCCCTTTTTCAAGCTCTTTATTATTTATGATTATCCAAACTGCATCACCAATCTTTTTACCAAGTAAAAATTCACTATGTGCATACTTTTCTACAAAATGTTTTCTCGCATCTATAACTTGAGAGAGTGTTGCAGCAACTGAACCACCAAGATGATCATCATCACTGTTTATTGCATCAAAACGTCCTATAGCTTCAACAAGCTGACGCTGTCCCTCCACTCTTTCACTAAGTTTTTGGGCTTCATTTTTTAACTCATAAGAATAAAGCATATAAAATGTTATAGATAATATAGTGATAATTACACCAACCATTAAAAAACTTAAATATAAAAATCGTTTTTTGGTTGTAATGTTTTTATCCATTTTTGAACCTTTATTTAAATAACTTTTAAAAACAAAGTATACATTTAAATATCATAAAAAAACATTAATTAGTATTATGTAATACCTTATGCTTCTGTAGAATTTTTATAAAGACATCAGCCATCATCTCATAACCTACTTTATTTGGATGTATGTAATCGCTTTTATAAGCTCTACTTTGCATAACTATAGGTAGTATTTCATCTTCATACATGACATCTGTTTCTTGTGCTATTTCATCATAAAGTGAGAGTACATTAACTCCAGTAAAACTTAAATTTACAACACCAACAAGCAGTACCTTCGCACCACTTTGTTTTATAAGATTTATCATGTCTATAAGGTTGTTTTTAAGTTGCTCTTTTGAGTATTTTTTTAGTATGTCGTTTCCACCATGACATAAAATCACTAAATCAGGATTTTGTTTTAAAAACTTTGGTAAACGCTTAAGCCCATCAGCAGACACCTCCCCAGATACACCAGCATTTATAACTCTTAAGCCACTTTTTTTTGCTAGTACTGATGGATAAGAAAACTTTTTTTTGACTCCAAACCCATAAGTGAGGCTATCTCCATAAGCAAGAATCACAGCATCAGTTTTCAAAGCACTGTAGTTAGTTTCAACCCTGTCATTTTTCATTACAAAAATATATAATACTAGTGCCAAGACCAATATAATACTAACTACAATTTTATTCATTCAGTAATTATATCAAAATGATATTTTTAGTTATAATTGCAAAAATTCAAAAAAGGGTTATAGCAGGAAACAAGTATGCAAAAAAATTCTAACTAAAATGGGTGTTATTACTAAAGTCACTCTAAATGAAATCAACACTATCTTTAGTAAATATGATTTTATAAAATTAACTCCAACTACTTCTGGTGTTATTGATACCACCTATATAGTATCAACTTCAACTAAAAATTATATACTCAAAAAGTATGAGAGAGATATAGATTTAAAAATAAAATATAACAATGATTTACTAAATGATTTATCTTTTTCTGGATTAAATGTTCCTAATTTTATAACCCAAAAAAATAGTTGGTATTTATATGAAAAACTTTATGGCAAAGAGCCAAAACATACTAAAATTTATCATATAAAAGCTCTTGGTATATTTTTAGCAAAACTACACTCACTTACATATAAAAAACATTGCTCTAATCATTTTATATATAATTATGATTTACTGAATCTTTTAAATTTTACTAAAATTAATTTTTATCCTTTTTATAAAAAATTAGAGTTTTTAAAAAATATAGCCTTTAAAAATGATGGTCTTATTCATGGTGATATTTTTAAAGATAACACCATATTTCAAAATAAAAAAATAGGAGTTTTTGATTTTATAGACTCTGGTTGTGGTGATTTTAGATTTGACTGCGGGGTTGCACTCATAGGATTTGAGAAATCAAAAAATAATACTTTTTTTATAAACATATTTTTAAACTCATACAATCAACATAGCTCTAAAAAAATAAAAAAACAAGAACTTTTAAACTATATAAAAGTAGCTAGAAGTTTCTACGCTCTACTAAGAATCAATAAATATAAAAATACTTTAAAGGCAAAAGAATTATTATGAAACATGGTGCAAATATATATAAATATGCTTCAAAACTAAAATGTGATAAAAATGAAATAGTAGACTTTTCATCAAATATCAACTTTTATCATCCATCTATAAAACTAAAACCAACAAATAAAATGTTAGTAAAGTATGCAGACACTTCATACTCAAAACTTAAAAAAACTATTTGTAAAAAATATGATATTTTAAAATCACAAATAGCTCTTTATAATGGTGCAACATCAGCGATATATGAACTTTTAAAATATACAAAAGAAGATAAAGTTTATCTTTATGCACCTTTGTATGGGGAGTATGAAAAAGCTTCAAAAGGGACAAATAAAAAAATCATTAAAATAAATCGCTTTAAAGATATCTATAAAAAACCAAAAAAAGACTCAATAGTGATTTTTGTAAATCCATCCACTCCCGACGCAAAATATTATAATTTAAAGAAACTGTTTAAACTTTGGAATAAACAAAACTGTACTATCATTTTAGATGAATCATTTTTAGAGTTTCAGGATTTAAAATCTTTTAGAGATAAAATAATTTTAAATAAAAAGCTATATATAGTTCAATCTTTTTCTAAATTTAACTCTTGTGCTGGTATAAGAATTGGTGCTATATTTTCTCACTCTAAAAATATAAAAAAGCTCATAACTCCCATATGGAATCTATCATCATTTGATGTGGAGTTTTTAAACTTGAGATTAAAAGATAAGAAGTTTATAAAAAAAAGTAAAAAGCTACATTATAAAAATAAATTAGAATTAAAAAAAATTCTAATAGATTCAAATAATATACTCAAAGTTTATGAAAGTGACTCAAACTTTTTTCTTACAAAAGTTAAAAATAAACTTTTCAAGCAACTTTTAAAACAAAAAATTTTAGTTAGGACTTGTGGAAGTTTTGATTATTTAAGTGATAAATATTTACGCTTTGCTGTTAAAGATTCTATCTCTCATAAAAAACTTCAAAAAGCACTAAAAGCACTATCTATATGAGCAATATTTTTATAGCTTTTTTTGCTTATTTTATCGATAAATTTTTTGGAGAATTTACCTTTATAAAACATCCAGTAATCTACTTTGGTAACTTCATAGAAAATTTTGAAAAACACTTCTATAAAGATAGCATTTTAAGAGGTTTCTTT
>JAFLJV010000210.1 GCA_022712845.1 Sulfurimonas sp.
GTGGCTATAGAGAGAGGGAAACGCCTGGCTCCATTCCGAACCCAGAAGCTAAGCCTCTCATCGCTGATAATACTCGTCCTTTCAGGGCTGGAAATGTAGGTCGTTGCCTAGTTCGTCATTTTTTACTTACTTCTTTTATTTATTTAATCACTTTATTTTTTTAAAACTTTATTATAACCTCAGTTCCTTCTTTTTCTTTTGATTTAATATCTATTTTAAATTTATATTCTTTTATAATAGTATCAACTATATTTAATCCTACTCCAAAACCACCAGCATAAGAATTAGCCCTTGAGAATCTTACAAAAATATTAGCTAATTTATCTTTTGCAATTCCTATCCCTTCATCTTTAATGCTAAAAGAGTTTGGTGATACTTTAATTATTACTTTTGTATTTGGAAATGAATATTTTATGGCATTGCTAAGTAGATTATTTATAAGCATTTTTGCTTTTGTTGGTGCTATATTTAAATTGCATTGTTCTTTTCTAAAGGCCACCTCTATTTTCTTTTTTTCTAAAAGTTCATTAAAATACTCAATACTATCTTTAACCACATCACTAAAATCTAGCTTTTCTTTAGCTTCACTTTTTGTATCAAAACTTAAAAAACTTAATGATGAGTAGATATCATAAAGTTGTTTTGTACTAATTGATATGTTTTGTATAATTTTTTCATCATATATTTTTTTACTTTTAGCTCTAGAAGCACTCATCATAAGAGCGGTAATAGGGGTGTTTAATTCATGTGTAGCATCTTTTACAAACTCTTCTATCTCTTGCATCTTATTTTTTATAGGGCGTAAAAATATATATGATAAGATAACAGCAATAATTATAATTATAATAGCAATGAAAATAGAAGTTACAATAATGCTATTTTTCAACTTTTCAACTGTTGTTGTACATTCACTACTTTGTACAACTACATGTTCAATATTTAAATGACCAATAGTTGCTTGAGAAATTAAAGTGAATATCTTATCGTTTTTATAATAGTTTTCTGAAAAATTAACATCTTGCATGGTAGAGCCATGTTTGATTTTATGATTGTTATCATATAAAGCTACCGTTGCATTTTTAAATTCATCTAAAATAAACTTTCTGTCCATCATATGTGATTTTATAATTTGAGCACTTACAATATTTACAATATTATTCATTTTATAGTAGTTGTTTTGCATCTCCATAGCTTTTTGTGATGAAAAGAACCAGTAACTGCTTACAACTAAAAATATAAATGATGATAGAAGGTATAACGTTAAAAAGGAGTAAAATGATTTTTTTGTTATGTTATTCATATCTATAACCAATCCCTCTTATTGTTTGTATTTTATCTTTTCCTATCATCTCTCTTAATGTTCTTATATGCGAACGGATAGTGGCATCACTAGGTATATTATCAAAATCCCAAATGTTTTGTGTTAGTTCCTCGTTTGTTATAACTCTTTGTTTATTACTAATAATATAAGAAAGAATATCATTATCTTTTTGGCTAAGTGAAAATTTTTGTGAAGCAGTTATTATCTGTTTTAGTTGTGGTGAAAAAATAATACCTTGAGTTATAGAAATTTCAAATTTATTATTAATATTAAAAAGTTTTTGAGTATTGTGTATGCGAGCGTTTAATTCCTCAAGTTCAAAAGGTTTTTTTATATAATCATGAGCACCTAGTTCAAAAGCTTTTTTTAGATAAGATGTATCTGTATATGCTGTAATAATAATTGTTGGTGTTGTATTATTAAATTCTCTTAGTTCGGCTAATAAATCAAGCCCATTTTTCCCTGTTACATTTATATCGAAGATAAAAAGATCATATTTATTTGAGTCTAGTTGTTTGTATACTTCTTGAGAATTAAAAGCATAATCAACTTTCCATGATTCTCTTAAGTAGTCTAGTAAAATATCTGATAATACGACATCATCTTCCATTAAAAGTATTTTCATTTTGATTTATCCTATGCTATGATACTAGGTTGCTTTATATTATAAGTGTAGAGCTTAACTCTATTTATTAATAAATTATGAATTTTATCATTATACTACACAATCTATACACATAAATAATATATAATACTAACAACCATAAAATAAGGAAAAAAAATGAAAGTAATGAGAATATCAGCGTTTATACTAGCAACAGTTTTGTTCTTGGGCCTAAGTAGCTCTACGGTTAGTGCTGAAGGATTAAAAAGTTTAAATGTTGAGAGCTTAAAAACTTGTGATAGTGAAGAAATTACTAAAAAAGCACAATGTAAAAACTGTACAAAAGTAGATTGTAAAAAATGTGAAAAGTCAAAATGTAAAGATTGCAAAGATTCTAACTGTAAAAGTTGCACAAAATCAGCAGATTGCAAAAACTGTAAAGATTGTAAAAAATGTGAAAAGTCAAAATGTAAAGACTGCAAAGATTCTAACTGTAAAAGTTGTGCAAAATATGCAGACTGCAAAAACTGTAAAGATTGCAAAAAATGCTCTAATAAGTCTCCAGCTAAAGCAATGAAATGTGGAGCTGGTAAGTGTGGTGGAGAGAAAAAAGTTACTGAAAAAGTTTGTACATCATGTGACGATAAGAAAAAATCTTCAAAATGTGGTACTGGAAAATGTGGTTGATTTTAAACTTTCTAAATATATCCACAAGATAAATAATGGTGTACAGTGAGCAGTAAGTGCAATATTGCTCATATAAAAAAACTACTATTTTGTTATAATATAGTAAAGGAGATGATATGTGTATTCCTCATGGTGCAACTGCTGGAATCAGCAATGGTTTTATCAAACAAAAGAAATCAAAACATATAAAAAAAGTCTCTCAGGATCAGTTTGAAAAAGGTGATCCAAATTTTATTGATGAGAGAATTGTAAGTGAAGATAAAAAAGATAAGAGATCTTTTTTTGAATCTTTATTTAGTTGATGTATGATAAGGGATGATTTTAAACTCTCGTAGAACTTTTTTAAAAAATAGTTTCCTTAGTTCAGTAATACTTCTTACAAGTAGTGGAAAACTATTTGGTGCTGTTACCCCAATGAGTACTATTTCTCAACTTCATATAGACCTTTTTCCAGACAATGCTATATCTCCAAATCAAAATGATATCAACGCTTCATATTATCTAAACTCCATACTAAAACATTCTCGCATAACAGATGATACAAAAAAATTTATTCGTAATGGCGTAAAATGGCTTAATGAAGAGGCAAATACAAAGTATAAAAGAGTATATACAAAACTCTCATCTAAACAGAGACAAATAATTTTAAAAGATATCTCTAAAACAAGCTGGGGGGAGAGTTGGCTTGAGAGTATCATGACTTATCTGCTTGAAGCTATGTTAGGAGATCCTGTTTATGGAGGAAATAAAGCTGAGTCTGGTTGGAAGTGGTTAAAACATACAGGTGGATTACCAAAACCAAAAAAGGCTCTTTTATAATGTATGATGTATGTATAGTTGGAAGTGGAGCAGGTGGTTCACCTATCGCTTATGAGCTTTCAAACGCTGGGTACAAGGTAATTGTTTTAGAAAAAGGACCTTATCTAAAAGAGGAAGATTTTTCTAAAGACGAAGTGGCAGTTGTCAGAAGAGACTTATATACACCACTACTAAAAGATGAACAACATGTGATAAATGAGCGTGAAGAAGACGGTACTATAGCTCGGTACGAAGGCAGTGAGTATAGTTGGAGTTTTTGGAATGGCTCAATGGTTGGTGGTTCATCAAATCTTATGAGTGGTTATTTTTACCGTTTAAAACCAGATGATTTTAGGCTAAAAAGTAAATATGGTGAAATAGAAGGTGCAAATGTAGTTGACTGGCCTATAAGCTATGAAGATTTAGAGCCATATTATACAAAGGTTGAGAGTATTATAGGCGTATCAGGAGAGGTAAAAGAGCATAAGTTTTCAGAACCTCGCTCAACAAAAAACTTTCCATATCCAAGTTTAGAGGTTAATGGTGCAACAAAGTGGTTTGACTCTGCATGTAAAGATTTGGGATATCAGTTTATACCAATCCCAAGAGCTATATTACCATCTAGTTCTCTTGATAGAGATGGTTGTGCATACTCAAATTTTTGTGGAAGTTATGCGTGTGCTACTGGAGCAAAAGGGAGTGCAAGAGCTGCTTTACTTCAAAAATGTAATGCAGAGATAATAAGTGAGGCTTTTGTTTATAAACTTGATAGTGATGAAAAAAAAGTAACAAAAGCTCACTACTATGACAAAAATATGAAATCTCATATAATTGAGGCTAAAATATTTGTTGTAGCTGCTCAAGCTATAGAGAGTTCAAGACTTCTTCTAAACTCTAAAAACAAATACTTTCCAAATGGTTTGGCAAATAACAGTAACCAAGTTGGAAAAAATCTTATCTTCTCCGCTGGTGGAAGTGGAGAGGGTCGTATACGATTTGAAAAATTAACACAAACTCAGCAAAAAGAGCTTATGCAACCAGGTCTATTTTTTAACCGCTCACTACAAGATGAGTACGAGTATGAAGATGATGGTAAAAAGCATAAAGGTGGGATTGTAGACTTCTTGTTTGAACATGCAAATATTATTAGTCGTGCAAAACGAGAGATGTATGATGATAATGGCTCTTTAATTTGGGGAGAAGAGCTTCAAAAAAAGATGTTTAAAAATCTTACAACTTCAAGAGTTTTAACATTTGAAGTGTTTAATGACTGGTTACCAACTGATCACTGTAATGTCAGCATTGATGATAAAGTAAAAGATAAATTTGGCGTAAATGTAGGAGCAATAAACTTATACTCTCACCCAAGAGATGTAAAAGTTGGAGAGCATTTAGCCATAAAAGCAAAAAAAATCCTGCAACATATGGGAGCTGAAGATATTTATGTAAACATCTCATCTGCCCCACCACCAAATCTTGTAGCAGGTGGGTGTAGATTTGGAGATGACCCTAAAACTTCAGTTCTTGATGCAAACTGCAAGACACATGAGTTAGACAATCTTTATGTAACAGACGCTAGCTTTATGCCAACAGGTGGAAGTGTGCCATACACTTGGAGTATCTATGCAAACTCTTTTAGAGTTGCTAATGTTATTAAAGGTGTTTTAGAGGGTTAATTAGTTTGATATGATTTTAAAAAATGAAGATCCAATTACATGGGTTTAATTTTTTTTGTATTTCATGTAGTTATTATACAGTTATCCTCTATATGGAATTTTTGATGGCTCAACTATATCCATACTATAGCCAATATCTTTTACGAAATTTTCAACACTTTTAGTTGATACATCTTTATTAACTGTAGGTCCAACTATTATTTTAGTTATTGGCAGTAAATCAACTTCTAACTTTTCTCCATCTTTATTTTTTTCCTTTAAATCATTTGTACAAATATATGGGACAAGGATATTATTTACATTTCTATAGTGTTTTTTATTAAACAATTCCAAAGGGTTATCTGTGCTATAAACCAATCTAGCTTCTTTTTCAGATTCAAATGCTTTGTTCTTAAAATTTATATATACCCGCACCAATGATTTAGTAAGTAACTCAATATAATCATCATTATCTATATACTTTATATCATTTTTCATGTTTTTTTCATACTCACAAAAATATTCGAAAATTATTGACTGCAAAATAGATGTTTTAATATCATCATCATATATAACTTTATAAAGAGTTAAATCTTGTCCCCATCTAAAGTGTGGATAAATTGTTTCTTTTTTTATATTAAGTCCAATGCAAATCCCATTGCCATTATTTGAGTAAGCTCTCCATTGCTCAAGATTATCTGATTTTAAAGAAAATGAAGCGATATAATTATTTGTATAATCATACTTTTCTAGTTTATTTGATATTTCAAATAGAATTTTTTTAAAAGATGAATACTTATCTTCTGAGATTAATTTTTTAATTAATTCTTTTGTTAATATCATACCATTTTTTAATTCTTCTTCGTCATTTAAAAATTTTGCCTCTGATAACCAAAATCCTCTACCTTCTAATATTCCTTTCAAACCATTTAAATCTGTATAGTGAAAAATCTCGTCTTTATCAAGAATCAAATTGTGTCCATACTTTTCGATGTATGCCAGACCACAAAAAAGTAAAGAGTTTATTGCATCAAGCTCTTTCTGCTTATCCATTTAAGTGTATATCCTTTAGAGTATAATTATTAACTTAAGAAATATTATAGCGAATGCAAACAGAAATTAATATTTCAATTTTATTCTTCTATCTGCCTGTTTATATGCTCAGGTAACTCTTTACTTGTAGCAGCTCCAAGTTTTTCTAGTTTTTTGAATTGGCTTGTTATGCTTCCTGCTCCTGAGTGCATTTTTGAAAAGGCATCATCATAGGTTTTTTGTACAGTTGTGATTTGCTTTCCTAGTTTTTCAACATTTTCTATAAAACCTACAAATTTATCATATAAAAGACCAGCTCTTTTTGCTATCTCTTGAGCATTTTGTTGTTGATGTTCATACTTCCATGAGTTTTCAACTGCACGAAGTGAGACCATCAGCGTTGTTGGTCCTACAAGGATAACATTCTTTTTAAATGCATGATCAAAAAGGGTAGAATCATACTCCATTGCCATTAAAAGAGCACTCTCTATGGGTACAAACATAAAGATAAAGTCAAGTGTCTCTACACCTTTTAGATTTGTATAGTCCTTATCACTAAGCTCTTTAATATGCTTTTTCATAGAGGCAACATGAGCTTTTGCAAATAACTCTTTTTGCTCCTCATCTTGTGATGAGATATACTGCTCATAAGCTGTTAGTGAGGTTTTTGCATCTATGATAATATCTCTAGTATCGGGCAGATGAACTACAACATCGGGACGGTAACGACTGCCATCACTCTCATGCTCCATACTCACTTCTCTCTCGTATTCTGTACCTTCTCTAAGTCCAGAGTTTTCTAACACACTTTCTAAAATCATCTCACCCCAAACACCTTGAGTTTTACTTTCACCCTTTAGTGCATTTGTTAGGTTTTTAGCATCAGTACTCATTTGATGGTTTATCTCTTTTATGCTTTTTATCTCAGCTTGAAGCATTGAGCGATCTTTTGCTTCTTTTATATAAACATCATCTATCTGCTTTTTAAATTCACTAAATTGTTCTTTTATAGGATTAATCATCTTTGAAAGATTTTCTTGATTTTGAGTAGAGAATTTTTGTGAGTTAGATTCTAGTATTTTGTCTGCTAGTTCTTTAAACTCTAGTTTCATCTGCTCTTTATTTTTTTCAAGTAGTTCTATTTTTTCTCTGTTATTCTCGTTTATACCGTTGATTCTTTCATTTAAAACAGCATTTTCACTCTGAAAATCAGCAGATTTTTTAAGCTCTATCTCTAGCGAAGTTTTTAAACCTTTTACAGTTGTAATCCAAACACCAACAGCACCAAAGAGTAGACCAATTATCACATAAATAACTTCAATCATATAATTGTTTTCTCCAAAGAAAGTATTGCGATATTGTATGATAAAATTGCTTTTATGAACTTAATAAAAGTAGATGATACAAATAGAGCTTCACTAGAGATATACCACAAACTAAGAGATAACGCTTTTTCTGAGGATAATAGCTTTATAGCAGATTCACCAAAAGTTGTAAATATACTTTTACAAACTAATATAGAAGTAAAAAGTATTCTTGCAACATGGGAATATTATGATGAGTTTAAAATACTTATAAAAAAGAAAAAAATTCCTAAACTTTTTGTAATAGATAAAAAAGAGATGCAAGAGATTATAGGGCATAAAATTCATCATAACTGTATGATGCATGGTATTCGCCCAGGTGAGACCTCACTTAAGAGTCTTGATGATAATATTATAATGTTAGATGAAATAACTTCCACTGAAAATGTTGGTTCAATTGCAAGAAGTGCAGCAGCTTTAGGTGTTAATTCATATCTTTTACCAAAACAAGCTCCACACCCCTATAGTAGACGAGCATTGAGAGTTTCAATGGGGCATATTAGTAAGCTTCAAGTGCATGTTTATGATGATATATTTGAGACAATTACTCTGCTAAAAGAGAGTGGTTATAAAATTTTTGCGGCAGAAATTACACAAAATTCTACCCCTCTTATAGATATAAAAATTCCAAAAAAATGGGTGATTTTAATGGGACACGAGGGGAAAGGGCTCTCACAAGAGATTATAAATATTTGTGATGAGGTTGTTGAGATTGAAATAGTGGATAACGTTAGAAGTTTAAATGTTGGAATAGCTGCATCAATAATAATGTATCAGTTTAAAAATAATAAAAAGTTTGTAAAATGAGTTTTTTTAAGCTTATTTCTTTGTAAAATCGAATATTTTATAAAATATGTTTTTTATTGATATAAAATAAATATGACAACATAAAAATAGATATAATACAGTAATAAATATAAGGAAAAACTATGAATTTTCAAAATGAAAAACTACCAAAGGGTGCTGTAAAAGTTGGTGAAACACCAAATATGACAGAGGTTACAGTTTTAAAAGGAATACTTAGAAATCATCTTGCTCCAAAAGGTAAGTTTGGACTTGTAGTTGTTGAGGAAGGTTCTTTAGAGTATGTTTGGGAAGATGATAAAGACAATGTTTTAAATGCTGATAAAGATCATCCTATCGTAATTGAGCCAGAGAGATATCATCATGTAGTGATTACTGGTCCAGTAGTTTTTCGTGTTGAATTTTATAAAGTTTTAGAAGTTGGTGAAGAGTATAAAGATGGTGAAAGACCTGGTGAAGCTTTTTGTGAGTGTATGAATTAAGTGGTAGATGGTACAAAACGAGCTAATATCAAAAGTGGCATGAGTGTCGCTATTGTTTTAAAACAAGATCAAAATACTGGACTTTTAACTGATGGCATAGTTCGTGATATTTTAACAAAGTCAGCTACCCATCCACATGGCATAAAAGTTCGTCTTATGAGCCGTGAAGTGGGAAGAGTCAAAGAAATATATTAATAATAAAGCAAAAGAAACTCGTCCCTTTTGCTTCGCTGGCACCGCTATGGCGACTAAAGCTTGCTTCTTTGAAGCAGAATAGTTTGAGTCCAGTCCTCCCAATAAAGATATATAAGATATAATTTCAAAAAAGATTTTTTATGACTACAAAATTTTCAAACCTCCCTTTATCAAAAGAGATGCTTCATAACCTAAATGAGATAGGCTACAAAGAGATGACACCTGTTCAAGCAGAGACTCTTCCACATATCTTAAATGGCAAAGATGTTATAGCTCAAGCAAAAACAGGAAGTGGAAAAACAGCTGCTTTTGGTATAGGGCTTTTAACAAAACTTCAAGTTAAAAAATTTAGAGTACAAACACTTATATTAACACCTACGCGTGAACTTGCAGATCAAGTTGCAAAAGAGATTCGAATGCTCGCTCGTGCAACTCACAATATTAAGATACTAACTCTTTGTGGAGGAACTGCTTTTGGTCCTCAACTAGGCTCACTTCGTCATGGTGCTCACATCATAGTTGGGACACCTGGTAGAGTTTTAAAACATCTCAAAAAAGAAACACTCTCACTTAAAGATATGGATACACTTGTTCTTGATGAAGCTGATAGAATGTTAGATATGGGTTTTAGTGAAGAGATAAATGAGGTTTTAGCTTTTGCACCAAAAGAGAGACAAACGCTTCTGTTTTCTGCTACCTACACAGATGAGATTTTAAAGATTAGCTCATCTATCCAAAATAATGCTATTAGTGTTAAAACTATCTCCACAGAGTCAATAAATAAAATAACTGAAAGATTTTATGAAGTTGGACATGGACAAAAGATAAATACACTTATAAATATTTTTAGTAATTTCAAACCTGGGAATGTCATAGTGTTTTGTAATACAAAAATTCAAGCAGATGAAATTGCTAACAAACTTCAAGATAAGAAAATAGATGCACTTGCAATTCATGGAGACTTAGAGCAGTATGAGCGTAACGATGTGTTAGTTCAGTTTGCTAACAAAAGTGCAACAGTGTTAGTAGCAACTGATGTAGCAGCTCGTGGACTTGATATAAAAGAATTATCTATAGTAGTTAACTTTGATATACCTCATTCAGAAGAAACTTACACTCATAGAATAGGTCGAACAGGTCGCGCTGGAGCTGAGGGTTTAGCTTTTACACTTTATGAATCATATGAAATTCAAAATGCTGATGAGTATAAAAATGAGATTCGCCTTTTTGAAGATGTAGACTCTTTAAAAGTTATAAATGGTTTTGAGATGAGACCGCAAAATGTAACACTTGTTATAGAGGGTGGTAAAAAAGATAAAGTTCGTGCAGGAGATATCCTAGGTGCATTAACTGGTGATGCTGGCTTAAAAGGTAGTAGCATTGGTAAGATAGATATTTATGAAAGACAGAGTTATGTTGCGATAGAGAGTTCTAAAATAGATGAAGCACATGACCAGCTAAAAAATGGAAAAATTAAAGGTAAAAAATTCTCAGTTTGGATTCTTTAAAATATTTAAACCACTATCCCCAAGCTGTTAAAGGACAGGTGTTAGAGCTAATAAAGCAAGATAAATTAGCAAAACACCTTCTAAATAAATACCCATCCTCCCACTCTAAAAAAACAGATAAAGCTCTCTTTTCTTATATAAATGAGCTAAAAAATACTCATATGAAAAAAGTAGCTCCACTTAGTAAAGCCATCTATGATGGAAAGATAAATGTTATTCACAACGCTTTAGGAACTCATCATTTTATCTCAAGAGTACAAGGAAACAAACTAAAAGCAA
>JAFLJV010000211.1 GCA_022712845.1 Sulfurimonas sp.
TAGCCCTATGGGAGGGTTTTAAAAAAACAACCTTGTACAAGATTTTTCATCGCCTTAGCTATGGCTAAGACTCAAAAAAAGTTTTGCACAATCTTGCCTTTTTAAAACTCTCTGAGAATATGGTAATTGTTCAGAGGGTTCTATTATATAAAATGAGAAAAATTCATTTTATAATGTTTAAGTTATTTTATAGAAATTTTAATTTTGACACTCTTTACAAATTCCATAAATCTGCATTGAATGGTCTTGCATGTTAAAACCAAGTTTGTTAGCTATTTTATCTTGTCTTTTTTCAATCTCTTCATCAACAAATTCTGTAATACTTCCACACTCTGTACAGATAAGATGATCATGATGGTTTTTAGCACCAAGTTCATATTTTTTACCTTGAGCACCAAATGAAAGTGATGTAACAATATGAGATTCTTCTAAAAGAGATAAGGTTCTATATACAGTAGCAATCCCTATCTTCAACTCAGGAAACTTTTGCTGAATAAGGTTGTGTAGTGATTCAGGAGTTAAGTGTTCATCTGAAGTGTAAAGTGTTTCTAAAATAACTTCTCTTTGAATAGTAAATTTAAGAGCATTTTTTTTAAGAAGAATTTTAAAGTCATTTAATAATTGTTTATATTCAATAGTTCTATCATTAAAGTTTGTAGTAATATCTGCCATATTTTAGTTTTTATCCTCTTTAGATAAATTTTGATCTATTCTTTTTATAATTATATTTTTTGTTTCTTCTACTATATTTATAGTGGAGTCACTAACATTTTTTATAATTTTATCTTGAACTAGCTCTGTACTTTTATCAATGGTTTTATTGATATCATTGGTTATTTTATCATGGTCTAGTTTCATAATAAACCCACCAGTTTGAACTAAAATAGGAAAAACAAAACTATTTTTTGAAATAGAATCAATACTTCCTTTTATGGCATTAACATTGTAAGTTGCATATGCGATTACTGCAGTAATTAAGAAAAATTTTCCTGCACTAAAAATAAAACCTAAGATTTTATCTAAGATACCTAAGCCACTTACAGAACTTAATTTTTTAAATACAAATCCTACTAGAATCATAAATAACCAAAAAATCAATAGAGTAACTAAGAAACCAGTAAAACCAATAGCAGAACTGTTTTCAAATTTAAAAATTAAATCACTTAATTTTTGTCCAACAGTATCACCAATTCTTGAGGCAAGAAAAATACCACCTACTATTCCAATAAGACCAAAAAGTTCTTTAAAGAAACCGTTTATAATCCCTTTTAATCCTAAAAAAAGAACAATAATAGAAACTATAATGTCAAAATAGTTTAATTCCATTTTACTCCATTACGCTAGAAACTTGATTTTTGCCATTACGTTTTGAGAGATACAGTGCTTTATCTGCTCTTGCAATCAAAGTATCAGGAATATCGTTATTAATTAATCTTGTATGACCTATGCTTACTGTTACAGATATTTTTTGTCCCATATATATTAGGTTGTTTGAACTAATTAATTTTAATATTCTATGTGCTATAAGGTCGCACTCTTCATCATTATTACGATTTAGAATAATTGTAAACTCTTCGCCACCATATCTAAAAATTTTATCCCCATCTCTTAGTGTTTTTCTAAGGATATTTGAGATAAATATTAAAATTTTATCTCCAGTTATATGACCATATTTATCATTAATTACTTTAAAGTTATCAATATCCAGCATTAATGCGTGAATGTTATAATTAATATCTTTATTTGAACAAACATCACTAAGGTATATATTTAGAGCTCTTCTGTTAAATACTTTAGTCAGAGCATCTAAATTTGAAGCTTCTTCAAGTACTTTAACTTTGACTGTAAGCTCTGAAATGATTTTATTTGCTTTTTCAACTTCTTCCGTCATATGAGCCTGAATTTCATCAAATTTAGTAGTTAAAGTAGGTATATCAATGCAGTTATTAGAATATTCATCAATTGTTTGTTCTTGAAGTTGAGTTAACTCTCTAAACTTATCATTTGAAAACTCATATGATGATAAACTTTGGTTTAATATATCTTTATATTTATTATTAAAAGATGCTTTAGCATGTTCAATAGAACTCATATCTTCATCATTAACATTTGAAATTATATCTACAGAGTCCCTTAGATAGTTAACTACTTGCTCTTTTGTTGAACTTTCATCAGTGTCAATATGTTCAAGCAAATTCTCATACATCTCTTTAACAAGATTTTTTAAATCATTTTTTTGCATTATTTACCTACTTAAAATATTTCGATATTATACTATGATAAGCATAAGAATAGCTTTTGTTAAATATCAATCAGAGCTATTTTAGGTATATTTTAGTAAAATTACAAAAAAAAACACTAGATTTAAATAAAGGTTTTATAAATGAGTACCTGGAGTCCATCAAGTTGGAGAGAAAAACCAATTTTACAACAGCCAACTTACCAAAATAAAGATGAATTAAATAAAGTATTATCAGAGTTAAATAATTATCCACCACTTGTTTTTGCAGGTGAAGCTAGAAGACTTAAAGAGCAGTTAGCGGGTGTATCAAAAGGTGAAGCTTTCTTACTTCAAGGTGGAGATTGTGCTGAGAGTTTTAGTGAATTTCATGCTGGTAATATTCGAGATACATTTAAAGCTTTGATGCAAATGGCAGTTGTTATGACTTATGCTGGTGGAGTACCAGTAGTGAAAGTTGGTCGTCTTGCTGGTCAGTTTGCAAAGCCTCGTTCAAGTAATACGGAAACATTTGATGGTGTAACGCTTGATTCATATCGTGGAGATATCATTAATGGTGTTGAGTTTACTAAAGAGGCTCGTACTCCAGACCCAGAGCGTATGATTCAAGCTTATAACCAAGCTTCTGCAACTCAAAATTTACTTCGTGCATTTGCATCTGGTGGTATGGCTGATTTACATCAAGTTCATCAATGGAATTTAGATTTTGCACATAAAAGTGAAGTTTCAGCTAAGTATGAAAAATTAGCACAAGAGATTGAAAACTCTCTGCAGTTTATGAAAGCTTGTGGAATTACATCTAAAACATATAGAAATCTTAGAGAAACAGATTTTTATACATCTCATGAAGCATTACTACTACCTTATGAAGAAGCATTTACCAGAAAAGATTCTTTAACTGGAAAGTGGTATGATACATCAGCTCATATGTTATGGATTGGTGATAGAACGCGTCAACTTGATGGAGCACATGTTGAGTATTTAAGAGGTGTTAATAATCCGATAGGTGTTAAAGCTGGTCCAACAATGGATCCAGATGATTTGATAAAACTTTGTAAAACTCTTAATCCAAATAATGAAGCAGGTCGTCTGAATGTTATTGTTAGAATGGGAGCAGATAAAGTTGGTGATGGTATGCCTAAACTTATTCGTGCAGTAGAAAAAGAGGGTATGAATGTAGTTTGGAGTTGTGATCCAATGCATGGAAATACTATAAAATCATCAAATAACTATAAAACACGCCCAGTTGATTCTATCTTAAGAGAGATGAAACAATTTTTCCAAGTTCATCAAGCTGAAGGAACAATTGGTGGTGGCGTTCATTTAGAAATGACTGGTAAAAATGTTACTGAGTGTATTGGTGGTTCATTTGTGGTTACAGAAGAAGATTTATCTTCTCGTTACCATACACATTGTGACCCTCGTCTTAATGCTGATCAGTCATTAGAGTTAGCATTTTTAATAGCTGATACACTTAAAGAAGCTAGAAGCTAAAAAAGTTACCAGCAAGAGTATATTTTGTTTAAATATGCTCTTGCTTAAATAATCTAATTAAATTAAATTTATTTCTTCCTCTTTTTCCTGTATTGTTAGAAGTTCTTCAACTTTTTGTTCATATACTAATTCTAATTCTCCAAGCTCTTTAGCTAATGCTGTTATACCAATCTCTTCATAACATTTTGGATCCCCAAGGCAGTTGTTTTTTTCTTCAATTTCATTTTCAAGCTTTTCTATTTCTAATGGAAGTTCTTCTAAAGCTATTTTTTCTTTAAAAGTTAGCTTAAGAGTTTTTGATTTCTCTTTTATCTCTACTATTTTTGATTTTTCTAAACTTTGTTTTTGCATCTCCTCTAACTCTTTTAATTCATGTTCAAGTTCTAAGTACTCGGAGTATTGTTGATGAGACTCTTCTATATGTTTATCTTTTTTAAATATAAAGAGTTTTTTAGCAATTTTATCTACAAAATACCTATCATGACTTACAATTATTACGGCTCCAGGAAAGTTTGTAAGTTGTTCCTCTAAAATATTTATAGTTGGTATATCTAAATCATTTGTAGGCTCATCAAGAATAAGGATATCAACATCTTGCGTAAAGAGTAGAGCAAGAGCAATTCTATTTTTTTCACCACCGCTTAAGATACCTATCTTTTTCTCTAAAAATTCTCTAGGAAAAAGAAAATTTTTAAGATATCCATATACATGTAAATCTTGTCCTTTAACACTAACTCTATCTCCACCATGCGGACAAAAAGTCTCTATTAGGTTCTTGTCATCATCAAGAAGTTCACGATGTTGATCAAAATATCCTATCTTGAAATCACCTTGTTTTATCTTACCAACAGTAGGTTCCATTCGTCCTAAAAGAGCTTTTAGTAAAGTTGACTTTCCACTACCGTTTGGTCCAACTATAGCAATTACATCTTTTTGAAGAATTCTAGTTGTAAAGTTTTTAAGTAACTCTTTGCTTCCAAGCGTTAGACCTAAATTTTCCACTTCAAATAGCATTTTTTGTTTATTTATACTTTTATCACGGTTAAAATGTTTAGCTTCTCTTTGAAGCTCAATTGACATCTTTTTAATTTTTGCAGGGTTATTTTTAGAATCTTCTCTTAAAATCATAAGACGCTCTTTACGACCTTCATTTCTTTTAAGTCTTGCACGAACACCTCTTGCATACCACTCATTTTCTCTTTTGAGTACTCCAAGTAGATTATCATGCTGTTTTTGTAGAGTTCTTATATACTCTGCTTTTTGAGTAAGATAGTTGGAGTAACCACCACTATATTCTTTAATAGAACCATCGTCAACCTCTATAGATTTAGTAGCAATTTTATCTATAAAATACCTATCATGAGAGATAAATACAAGTGTAAATTTTTCTTTTAGTATAAGTTCCTCTAAAAATTCAACCATATATACATCAAGATGATTGGTAGGCTCATCAAGAAGTAAAATATCAGGTTTTTGAAGTAGAAGTGAGGCAAGAGCAACACGACGCTGTTCCCCTCCACTTAAAAGAGTAATTGGTTTATCTTCATATTGTTTTAAATCAAAATGCTGAATTATTCTTTCAATCTTATCATCAAGATTCCAAGCATTATGATGTTCTATATAACGAGAAAGCTTTTCATGTTCATCTATATTTCTTTGGTTATCAAAATCTTCAGCAAGAAGAAGTGAGAGTTCATTATATCTCTCTTTTGCATTATTTAGCTCTTTAAGCCCAGCTTCAACAGCTTCTCTAACTGTATCACCATCTTTAAAATCTGGTTTTTGTGATAGCATTTGAACTTCAAGGTTTTGTTTTATTATTCTTTCACCACCATCAAACTCTAATGTGCCGTTAACTATTTTCATAAGGGTAGATTTGCCACTACCATTTTTGCCGATAATAACAATTCTTTCACCTTCATCTACATGAAAGTTTACATCTATTAAAATTTTTTGTGCTGAATAGTGTTTCGATATTTTTTGTAGGTCTATTAATGCCATTTAATCTCTTTAATTATAATGGTAATTGTATCAAAATAGACTTTTAATTTAATTTGTAATAATAACCAAAATAAGTTATTTTTAATTTTAAGCTAACTATCACTTATTTGATTTATAAATAAATATCTGTATTTTTTACATATTTTATAATTATTCTAAATATTTAAACTCTGAAATATTGACTTTAAGGTTAACTATATTTTATTTATTATAAAATTTCGCCAGAAAACATTATATGTTTGTAGCCAAGCCCGTTGTGAAACGGAGCACGGAAAGCTATGGGTCTTTATTTAAAGATTGCCAGGTTGCCAGTTGTATTTTCTTTAAATACAATAGTAAAAATTACTTTTCTGACAATCTAAACAATCAAATATAAAAAAACTTCTAAACTTTCACTATCAGGCTCTCATATATATATTCCTAATTAAAAGGAAATAAAATGCTAAACCAACTAAAAACCATATTATTAAGTATAATAACTATACTAACCCTAACCGCCTGTAGTGGTGGAAGCGGAGGAATAGGTGCCGCCCTAGGAGTAGATATAATAGTAGTAGATGGATATATTGGTAATGCAAAAGTAATAGATTCAAACGGAAATATTGCAAAATATAAATCAAATGGAACATACACATTTACTCCAGCACCAATAGGGACTATAACAGTAACAGGAGGAGTGTTCGAAGATACAGGACTTCCAAATATAATGATATATAAAGTATCAGCAACTTCAAGAGTAATATCCCCAATAACATCATTCCTATATAAATATTCACATCTTCAAGATAAGATATTAACAGCCCTAGGAGTAAGTTCACTAGAACTACTAGGTGACTTCGTAAAATCAAATAAAATAGAAGTAGCAAAACTAGCACAACTAATATATGCAATGAATGTAAACTCAATAGAAGATGATTTTGCAAACAGATTAACTAATGATACAGACCCAACAGATATAGATGATATATTTGCAAAAGTAAAAATAGTAGTAACTGCAAATAATCCAATAAGAGCAACAGAGATAGAAATATTTTTAGATGCAGTTGCTGTTTATGTAGGAAGTGTATCTGACTTTGAAGTAGCTATAGAAACAGAAAAAAAGAGTACTCATGAAAGTGAAGATAATAACAACTTAAATAATGATAATTCTGATAATAATAACTCAGATAATGATTCAAACTCAACACAAATTTATACAATAACCACAACTTTAAACACAGGTGGAAATATTACTCCAAGTAGTGTAAGTGTAGATAGTGGAGATACAACTTATTTTACAGCTATTTCTGATAGTAATTATACTATTAGTAGTGTAAGTGGTTGTGGTGGCTCT
>JAFLJV010000212.1 GCA_022712845.1 Sulfurimonas sp.
ATTTGGTTATAAAAAAGATTTAAAATTTAATATGCCATATCTTAGAGCTACTAAAGAATTAATATGTGTAGATGATTCAAACCATAAAAACTATAATCAAATCATAAATATGCCAAAAGATATGCCAAAAAGCTTTGAGTATATGAGAAGAGATGATAAGCAATATGAGCTTGGAATAGTTGTAGCACATAATGAAAATCAAGTTAAAAAAAGAGGTTCTTGTATATTTATACATGTTTATAAAACTAAAGACTCTCCAACAGCTGGATGTACATCAATGGGTCTAAAAAATGTTCAAAAAATAGCAAACTGGCTAGATCAAAGTAAAAATCCAATTCTTATTCAGATTCCTAAAAATAGAATTGGGGAGATAAAAAAACTTTACCCTAATTTAGAGTTAGAAGATTAACTCTCTTCACTTACTTCTTTACTCATATGATCTTTTGCTGTGATTCCCATTAAAGATAGTCCAACTCTAAGTGAGAGTGCAACAACTAAAAGAAGCTTTAAAAGTTTTGCTTCATTTTCTGTGCCTATAATTCTACAATCATAGTAAAACTTATGCAAAGATGCAGCTAGTGCTTTTAAATAATCTGGTAATTTTTGAACTTGTCTTGAACTAAAAGCATCTTCTACTATTTCTGGTAAAAGAAGTGCATCAAACATTAAAATATCTGCATTTTCATCTAAGTTAATAAGTGAAGCTGACATTATCTCTTCATGAGTTAATTCACTTTTAGATAAAATTGTTTGTATTCTTGCATGTGCGTATTGAATATAAAATATAGGGTTTGAGCTATCTTGTTTTTTAAACTCTGCCAAATCAAACTCTAAAGCAGTATCACTCTTTTTAGACGCAAAAATAAACCTTAATGCATCAGCACCTATCTCTTCTACAATATCACTCATAAGGATTACATTACCAGCTCTCTTACTCATTTTATACGGCTCACCATCTTTGAGTAGGCTCACCATTTGAGAAAGAAGAGTTTCAAGCTTATTACTATCATAACCAAGATACTCAACCGCTGCATTTACACGAGGAATATAACCATGATGATCAGCACCCCAAATATTAATATAGTGATTATATCCACGCTCAAATTTTTGGTTATGATAAACTATGTCTCCTGCCAAGTAAGTTGGGCGACCATCTTCGCGGACAACGACTCTATCGTTATCATCACCTTTAGCCTCAGATGCTATCCAAACTTTATCTTCTTTTGTATAGATTGCATTTTTATCAGTCTTAGCCATCTTAGCCATCACTCTATCCCAGTCGTTATAAAGTGAAGATTCATGTACAAATGTATCAAAGAATATATTGAGATCACCTAAGTCTTTAGTAATTATCTCCATAACTCCATCTTTTGCCCAAAGTGCCAACTCTTTGTAACGAGACTCATCATTAAAAATCTCTTTACCAAATTTTTCTATTGCACCATTTGCAAGACCTTCTAAATACTCTCCACGATAATAACTCTCAGGATACTCAACATTCTCTTTAAGTATATTTTCACGAGCATATAGAGCAATAGATAGACCAAGTAAGTCTATTTGATTACCAGCATCATTTACATAATACTCAGCTGTAATATCATATCCTAGATGTTTTGCGAGTCTATATAGTGTATCTCCATAAACTGCACCTCTTGCATGTCCTATATGAAGAGGACCAGTGGGGTTTGCACTAACAAATTCTAAAAGGATTTTTTCTTTTTTCTCTTGTTTTGCAAAATCATTTTGATTTTCTAATGCCCAAAGAGCATACTCATTTAAGAAATTCTCACTTAGACGAAAATTTAGATACCCTTTAATTGATTCCACACTAGAAAATATTTCATTATCATCAAAAGAAGAAGCCAATTCTTCAGCAATAATCATAGGAGATTTTCTTAACTCTTTTGCTAAAGAAAAAGCTATTGGGGTAGCAAAATGTCCAAAAGAACGATCTTTTGGCTTTTCTAAAACAATATCACGACCAAATTTTTCGCGTAAAAGCGATGACACTCGTTGTTTCAAAAATTATACTTGTTTTGTAGTTTTAGGAGCTTCTGTTGAAGCTGTTTCTTCACTAGATTCTACTTTTTTTGGAACCTCTGTAGATGCTGTTTCAGGAGTTTCATCTTTCATTTCAGATTTAAAATTTTTAATCCCTTTTCCAATACCTTTTGCTAATTCAGGTATCTTTTTTGCACCAAATAGTAATACAACTATTCCAAATATTATTAGTAATTCTGTTCCACTAGGCATTCCCATGCTTATCCCTTATATAAAATTAAGTTGAAAATTATAACTATATTTTGCTGTATATTCTCTTATCATAACTATCCAGTTATCTTATTAGTCTATATCTTCCCATGTTTGTATAAATTCATTTATCTCATTATCTGAAACTTTTACTCTTGCTGATATTGCTATAATTCTTAATATTTCAGCAGCTTTTTTTAAATCATCATTTATAATTAAATAATCATACTCACTAATTCTTTGAATCTCTTTTCTTGCCATTTTCATACGACGCTCAATCACTTCTTTAGCATCTGTTGATCTCTTTTCTAACCGTTCTTTAAGCTCTGAAAGAGTTGGAGGAGATATAAAAACAGAAGTAGAAATATCTCCAAGTCTATTTGTTACTATTGTATTTCCTTGCACATCTATATCAAAAAGAACAAGTTTTCCCTCTTTTAAAGCTTTTTTTACAGGCTTTATAGATGTTCCATAATAATTTCCATGAACAAAAGCATATTCTAAAAAATGATCCTCTTCTATATCTTTTTTAAACTCTTCTTCATCTACAAAGTGATAATGGATACCATTTTTTTCTCCCTCTCTTATTGGACGAGTTGTTGTAGATATGGAAAAATAACATTCACCTATATCATTAATTATTTCCATTAATAAAGAACTTTTTCCTGCCCCACTTGGACCTGAAAGAACTAATATTGCCCCACTTTTATGATTCACTATTTATCGCCTATTGTAATATTTATATTTATCTTCATATTTTTCATTGAAGCTACTACATCTTCATTTGAAAGAGCTTGAAGCAGTGTTTTAAGAGCTTGAACTCCATCATTATCTGTTGTGATTTCTGTGTTTTCTTGGATTTCTTGAGAAGTCTCTGACTCTTCTTTTGATTCTTCTTCGCTTGAGTCAGGCTCTGAGCTGAACTCTTCGAGTTCATCAACTTCTGTACCTTGATTAGATTCATCAGAAGATTCTGCACTTACTTCCTCGCCAATAGCAATTTTTAAATCTCTAGCTGTTAAAGAATCAATACCTAGTAAAATATCACCATCTATTTCACTCTCTAAATCTTCACTGCTTAACTCTCCAACAGCATTCTCAATTTGAGATTCTAAATTTTCTTCGAGTTCTGTTTCTTCATCAACTTCTGTAGCTTCATCAGGCTCTTCACTTACTTCATCTGGTTCAATTACTTCTGGAAGTTCTTCTGTTGCTTCATCAGATTCTAATTCTAGCTCCTCTTCAGACTCTTGCCCCAATTCAGACTCTGTGCTGAACTCTTCGAGTTCATTAACTTCTGTACCTTCATTGGATTCACTTGGATTTTCTTCAGTTACTTCATCAAGTTCTGTTGTCTCCTCAGACTCTTCGAGTTCTAACTCTGTTTCAATCTCTTCTTCAGACTCTTGCCCTGATTCAGATTCTGCACTGAACTCTTCGAGTTCATCAACTTCTGCACCTTCATTGGATTCATTTGGGTTTTCTTCAGTTACTTCCTCACTTACTTCATCTAACTCATCAAGTTCTGGTTCAGTTTCTTGTTCTGATTCAGACTCTGCACTAAATTCTTCGAGTTCATCAACTTCTGTTGTTTCTTCAACTTCTGTGTTTTTATTAGATTCATCCAAGCTCTCTAAATTTGCTTCTTCAGATTCATTTGAGCTGTCTTCAGTTGCTTCTAGAAGATCTTGAACTTCTTGAAGATCCTCTTTATCAAAAATACTATCAGTTTCAGATTCTAAATCAAATTCAATATCATCCGTTTCTTCACTTAACTCTTCTCGTGCAGCAATTTCTGTTGTTTCTTCAACTTCTGTGTTTTTATTAGATTCATCCAAGCTCTCTAAATTCACTTCTTCGAACTCACTTAAATTATCTTCAATTATTTCCTCAAGCTCATCATCAAAATCATCTTCTTCTATTTCAATATCTTCTAATTCATCTAAATTTATATCTTCTTCTTCAGATTCTTGACCTGCTTCAGACTCTTCACTGAACTCTTCGAGTCCATCAACTTTTGCATTTTCTTCAGTTACTTCATCAAGTTCGATAGTATCTAAATCCTTTGCAAAAGAAGCAAATATTTCAACTAAATCTGTAGGTAAAAAAGGTTTTTTTAATGTTGAAGTAAAACTATCTATCACCTCTGCATCTTTTGAATGTATATATAAACTTTTTTTAAATTCTATTTTATTATTTAGCTCTTGCATAAAATTTTCATTATATAAAATATCATCAATAACTAATAAATCATAACTTTGAGATTCAATTGAATCAAGACTATCAACTACTTCCACTTCATCTGAAGTTTTTTGTGCACTCAAATTTACTAACTTGTTAACTACTGGATTATCATTTATAAGTAATATTTTCATTCTCAATTTCCTTTGTTAAGCTCATTCGACATTATTGTATCAAAAAAAACTAAAAAAACATCTCTAAATAATTAAAAGCATCTTGCATCTGTGCTTTTAAAATTAGCATAGTAGCACCAAGTGTTGCGATTAAAACAACAAAGGAAACCATTATTTTTATTGGAAAACCAATAACAAGAAGATTAAACTGGGGCATAGTCTTCATAAGCATTCCAAATATAACATCAGCAAGCCAAGAAAGTGCTACAATAGGGAATGCAATCATAAAACCAACTAAAAACATATTTGAGCTTGCTTTAATTATGTAATCAAATAGATCCTCTCTCATAACAAAACCACCTAATGGAACATTTTGTAATGATCCATCTATAAAAAGTAATATCCAGTGATGCATATCCATCGCAAATAAAACCATAAGAGCCATTAATGATAAAAACTGTGAAATGATTGGCATACTTACACCAGATATTGGATCAATTGCACTCGCCATTGAAAATCCCATCATAAATGATATTATTCCCCCTGCAAAAGTTATAGCATTAAATGCAATTTGTAGTATTACCCCTATTACTAAACCAAAAAGTAATTCACTAAGAATTGCTATAGCTATACTTGGAATTGTAATTGGTATATCTAGTGGTGGCATTGATGAGTAAAAAACAATAGCAAAGAAAAATGCCATAGACGCTTTTACAGTACGAGGAATACTTTTATGGGAAAATATTGGTATTGCCATAAAAAGTGCTGCAAATCTAAAAAAAAGAAGTATAAAACCAACTACATAAGCATCACTTAAAACTTCTATCCATGCCATTATTTTACTTTTACTAACTCTTTATTTTCAAGTTTATAAACTTTACTACACTTATATGCCAAATCTTGATCATGAGTAACAAGTACCATGCCTGCATTCTTTTCATCAATATACTCAAAAAATATTTCCATCACCTCACTTGCTGTTTCTTTATCCAAGTTGCCAGTTGGCTCATCTACAAAAAGGACTTGAGGTTGTTTTGTTAATACTCTAGCAATAGATACTCTTTGTTGCTGTCCACCAGAAAGTTCTGTTACTTTTTGATTCATTTGCTCATTTATTTTAAGTTTTTCAAGAAGTTTACTATCAATGTCTGTATCTGATAATATTGCTGCAACCTCAAGATTTTCCATAGCACTAAATCCTTTAAAAAGATAGTGAGATTGAAAAACCAACCCTAATTTATCTCTTTTAATCTGTGCTATTTTTTTCTTATTCATACTTGCAATATCTTCACCAAATAAAAATACCGTACCATTATCAGGCTTTAAAAGAGTAGAAAATATATTTAGTAAAGTTGATTTTCCACTTCCACTAATTCCTATAATTGCTATTGATTCTTTTGATTCTAAATTAAGTGAAATATCACAAAAAAGTTCATACTCAAAGGTGTGTGATATATTTTTTGCAGATAATAAATTCATAAAAAGATTATAGCTAATAAAAACTTAGTTATTAAATATTTTATTATACCCTATACGTGAGCGATTATTTAATTTTTTGGCATACAATCTCTCAACAGCTTTTTTCGTTATATAAGCTATATAACCACTAAAATACATACCAAAAATTTTTGATACTGCATAATTTCTTCCTAATGCGATTAATACACCGCGAGATTTTATTTTATGTTCTTCTAATGGCTTGTTATCCATTAAATTATTTATATTTTTAGCACATAATTCAGCCATTTGCTCTGCTGTATCAGCTGTGGGAGCTATAACATCATTATCTTCATTGTAGATAGATGTACAATCACCAAGAACAAAAGTATTTTTATGATTTGGTATCTCTAAATATTTATTTGAAACGATATAGCCTCTCTCATTTTTTTCTATATCTAAATCATGTATAAGATGATTTGGTTCAACTCCACCAGCAAATATTATAAAATCCATATGCATCACTTCACCACAACTAAGTTTTACACTGCTCTTTGTTACTTCAACAACTTTTCTATTATTTTTAATCACTATATCTAAATCTTTTAATCTTTTATCAGATTTTTCAACAAGCTTTTTATCAATACCTCTTAAAATATGTTCACCTGAATTTATAATAACTATATTCAATTTTCTACAAATAAAATTATTATGTGAATAAAACTCTAACGAAAAGGAGGCCATTTGTGCAGCAATTTCAACTCCACTAAGCCCACCACCTGCAATAATAATATTTAAAGCATGACAACTAGTTCCACTCTCATCAACTCTTTTAAACAAAGACATCTCAAATTTTTGTTTAAAATACATTGCACGATGTAATGCTTTAATTCCATAAGCATACTCTCTAAGACCAATTACATTTGACATAAATTTTGTACGAGAGCCAACTGCTAAAACTAAGTAATCATACTTAAATCTATTTATGCTAGTAATAACTTTTTTATTTATAAAATCAATATCTGTAACATCTTGTTTATAAAAAACTACATTTTCATTAAAACCACTGCAAAAAGTATACAAATCAACTGTTACCTGTGCAAAATCTTCTTCACTTGCAATTAAGTCATATACTTCTGTTTGCATAAAATGGTATGGATTTTTATCCAGAAGTACTATCTCATTTTTCGGATTTTTTGCTAATTTTTCTATGGTACGAAGTCCAGCATAACCACCACCAATAACTATAATTTTATTTTTACTCAAAATCAACCTTTATAGTTTAATTGTTTATTTGAAAAATTATATCATTTTTATTATAGAAGTATATTAAGAGTTGTAATTTGAAGTTTTAAAAAGAGTTTTTAGAGAATTGGGTAAGCAAATATGCTTAACCCATTTGTGCAGCAACTTCAGCAGCGAAATCGTCTTCTTTTTTCTCAATTCCTTCACAAACTTCAAAGCGAATAAATTTAGTAATAGAAGCAGTTCCACCAAGAGCTTTAGCGGCAGCGTCAATTGCTTGTGCTACTGTTAACTTGTCATCTAAAACATATTGTTGGTTTAGTAGTGCTTGTTCTTGATCTAACATAGTGTTATCAAGGATAAAACGAGCTATTTGACCTGGTACAATTTTGTCCCAGATTTTTTCAGGCTTGCCTGATTCTGCAAGTTTAGCTTTGATATCAGTTTCAGCTTGAGCCATAACTGCATCAGTTAATTGCATCTTAGAGATGTATGTTGGTACATTTTTAAGAGGTTTTTTAAGACGAAATAATTCTTCGTTCTCTTTTTTAAGAGCTTCGATTCTACCTTTAGTCTCACTCTCAACATATGCAGCATCAAAGTCTTCATAAGTTAGAGTAGTTGGTTTCATTGCAGAAGCGTGCATAGCAACTTGTTTAAGAGTAGCTCTCATACCTTCGGCAGTTTTCTCAGAATCACATTTAGCACTGATAATTACAGCTATACGATTGTTTGAGTGGATATAACCATTAAGTGCAGTAGTTGAATCAGCGTTAAGAGTACCAAAACGACGAAGTTCAATTTTCTCACCAATTTTATTTACAGCTTCTGCAAATGTTGTTCCAAAAGCAGATGCATTAAATGCAGCTACATCAGCAGGCTCTGAAGCATAAACTTCTTGTGCAGAATCTTTTACAAGATTTTGAAAACCTTCATTTTGTGCAACGAAGTCAGTCTCAGAGTTAATTTCAATAACAGTAGCCTTAGAAAAATCTTGTGCAATAACAATTCCAGCAAGACCTTCAGCAGCAACTCTATCAGCTTTTTTAGCAGCTTTAGCGATACCACGTTCTTTTAACCACACAGTAGCTTTTGCCATGTCTCCATCAGCTTCAACTAGAGCTTTTTTACAGTCCATCATGGGTGCATCAGTAGCCCCACGAAGCTCTTTAACCATTGCTGCCGTAACTGCCATGATTATGCTTCCTCTGTAGTTGTAGTTTCTTTTGCTACTGGAGCTTCTGTTTTTTTAACTTCTGGAGCTGTTTCAGATTCAGCAGAAACCTCTTCAGTTACTTCTTCAACTTGCTCTTCTTCAGCAGGTGCATCTCTAAGAGCTTTACCTTCATTAATTGCTTCAGTCATTTCACGACAGAAAAGTTGAATCGAACGAATTGCATCATCATTACCAGGGATTGGATAAGTGATTAAATCTGGATCACAATTAGTATCTAATGGAGCTATAACTGGGATATTTAAACAACGAGCTTCTAAAACTGCAATATGCTCTTTTACTGCATCAACTATAAAAAGCATATCTGGAAGTTTTTTCATGTTTCTAATTCCACCAAAATATGCAGAAAGTTTTTCTTTTTTTCTTGCAAGCATTAAAGCTTCTTTTTTAGTTAAAAGATCAATTTGACCATTCTCTTGCATCTCTGTAATTACATCAAGTTTGCGGATAGATTTTTGAATAGTTGGAAAGTTAGTAAGCATACCACCTAACCATCTGTTATCTACATATGGCATATTACAAGCGATTGCTGCATCTCTTACAGAGTTACGAGCTTGCTTTTTAGTACCAACAAAAAGAATAGTTTGACCTTCAGCTGCAGCATCTACAACGATTTGGTAAGTGTTACGGAAATAACGAAGAGTTTTTTGTAAATCTATAATATAGATGTTTTTACGAACACCAAAGATATACTTTTTCATTTTTGGATTCCAACGACGAGTTTGGTGTCCAAAGTGTACACCACATTCTAATAGGTCTTTCATAGTTACCATTTAAGGTCCTTTAAGGGCTATTTTTTCAAGCCATAAATTATCAGTTTTGCTTTGGTAATATCGAACAATTATTTCTTAAAAAAGAAGTTGCACTGACATTTTGATATATACCTGTTAATATTTTCTTGTTTAAATTAAAAGAAAAATCCGCGAATTATACTCAAAATATATTTAAAAGTAGCTTTTTTATTATTTATGTTTGTAGTATTTTTAACTCTTCTTTTACTTTTGCTACATGATCTTTAACTCTAACTTTTGAAAACATAGCTTTTATAACACCCTGTGGATTTATTATTAAAGTTGTACGAACAATACCCATATACTCTTTTCCATAATTTTTCTTTAACTGCCAAACCCCATATTCTTGCATCATATCAGTAGATTCATCACTTAAAAGTGTAATACATAAGTTTTTTTTCTCTATAAAATTACGATGTTTTTTCGTGCTATCTGCACTTACTCCAAGTACAATGGCATCTAAAAGACAAAAATCTGGAACAGCCATAGTAAATTCACAAGCTTGTGTTGTACAGCCTGGAGTATTGTCCCTTGGATAAAAATATAAAACTATCCATTTCCCTTTTAAATCTCTTAAACATATTTCTACATCATCTTGGTTTGGCAAACAAAACTCTGGAGCTTTTGCATCAATTTCTATCAAATATATTCCTTATTTTAATCTACTTTTTTACCATTTATCATGGTTGAGACAAGACCTTTTTCATCTGTTGCATCTGCAATAAATACACCTAAAATATGCAGTGGAACGAAAAAAGCAAGTGTATAAAAAGCGATAAATTCATGTATGTCTTTAATATTATGTGCAAAATCTTTACTCATGTTCAACTCTTCGTAAAAATGTACTACTAAACCACTTACAGTCATAAACAGCAGTATTGCATAAATAACATAATAAGATATTTTAACAACCTTATGATGCATATCTAAAGAACTAAAATCTACTTTTTCACTACTGTCTGTAAAAAATAGAACTATTCTATATAGCACTAAAAATGCCAAGGCATATCCAAATATGATATGCCATTCCCACATACCTGCACGAATAGCTTTGGCTAGTATTTTTGCTTCTTCAGCAGTTATTTCTATTTGCATTTGGGAGAGTTGTGTCATAAGAATTTCAGAATTTGTTCTCCAAGAAAGGAAAGTTTTTCTCAAGAAGAAAGTACCAAGTAGGCCCAAAACCACTATAGCGTTTAACCAGTGCCAAATTCTAAACTGCAATGAGTACTTCATAATAAACCTCTCTAATATACAAACATTAAAAAATAAACCCATATTCCAGAAAGTGATGTTAATACCACTCCTATAAATGTTATTAAGCCTATTTTTCTGTGTCTTCCTAATTGTACCTGTTTCTTTGAGTTAAAGATAGCAGTTGCCCAAATGATTAATGTTATGATTGATATGATAATATGAACGATTAAAACTATAAAAGCATAATCATGTGATATAGAGCTTTCCTTCATAAAACTCTCAAAACCACCACCTAATCTAACTCCAAATTCAAAATATGAAAGTACTATAACAGAAAAAATAAATATAAATATCTGAAAATAAGAGTGGGTTTTATAATATTTGTTATGTGCAAAAGAGATAGCAATAGCAACTAAAAGAGGTAAAAAAGCGACTATCAATGTCACAAAATCCATAAAAAATGGAGCACGAGTACCAAAAAAACCAGGAGTAAACATATAATTTAAGTTATCCATAATTTTATCCTTTTATATAAGTAAAAGACCATAAATTATACTCTTTTTCTTTTTTGAACCCAATAATACCAATAACCCAATAAAATTAAAGATACTAAAACTCCTATAATTATCTGCTTTAAGTATATACCAATAAGCTCTTGATTTTCCCCTATAAAATATCCTAAAGCAACAAGTATAAATGCCCAAATACTAGCACCTAATGCTGTATAAAAAGAAAATACAGCTATATTCATACGTGATAAACCAGCAGGTATAGATATTAACTGACGAATACCTGGAATAAGTCTACCAATAAAAGTTGAAATATGTCCATGTTTTGCAAAATAATTTTCCATTTTATCTAAAGTACTCTCTTTAATAAAAAAATATTTTCCATATTTTTTTAAAAATTTTCTACCAACTAAAAGTGCTAAATAATAGTTTATAAATGCCCCCACTATAGAGCCACCTACCCCTGCTATCATAATCATACTAATACTCATCTCTCCTTTAGACGCTAAATAACCCGCAGGAATAAGAATTATTTCACTAGGAAAAGGGATAAATGAACTCTCGACAGTCATAAGTAAAAATATCCCCAAATATCCCCAATCAAATATAAGGTCTACTAAATCTTGAGCTAACTCTTTAATCATCTATACATATCCTTACTATCCATTCAAAAATTCTAAAATTAAAGTTTTAAAGTCTTTTACTTCACTTGCCATATTGTTTTCAATTAAATTGAAAATTGCCAAGTCATCTAAATATTTTTTATTTATTAATTCTTTATATACTGCATTTGCTTTTTTTCTTGTTTTTTTTGCACTATCTATATTTTTTTTATCAAATTTTTCAGTTATTAAATGGTTTAACTTATCAGATAAATATAATTTTAAAAGATATTTTTCTATACTTTTAATTGGTAATAGAAGAACATCATCCCTATCTTTATATTTTAATTGGTCTCCATCAAGTATGGTCAAGACTTCTGTTCCATCTCCAAAAAATAATTCATTCTTATTTTTATCCATTAATTTTACTGTATCATCAGCACCTGAAACACATATTACATTATACTTTGAAGGTATTTTTTCACCATTTAAAAGATAAGCGATATATTTATTTAACATTTTATCTTCAGTTAAAATACATTTATCATATCCCTCAAATTGAAAAAGTAAACTTTTAATATAGTTATACGATTTCACTTCTATATCGATGACATCACCATTTTTCTCCATATATAATAATTCATTTTTCTTCATATTTTTCATAATAGCTAAAGAGTGAGTTGTAAATATAATATTTGAATTATATGCAGTAACAAGCTCTCGTAACCTATCTATAAGCTTAACTTGTGCAGAACTATCTAAGGAAATATCTATCTCATCAATAACAATCAATTTACATTTATTTTGCAAAAGCTTATATATACTTATTACAAAATATTCACCAGAACTAAAGTAGTCTTCTCTTATGTAATAATCATCATCAAGAAGTATGAAATAATACTTTTTGTTTTTAAGTTCAACCTCTTTCAAATTCTCAAAACGATTATCTTTATAAACACTTGCTAGCAAGTCTCTTAATTCTTCAGGTACTTGATATGATTTCGTAGCAATAGTACTTCTTAAATCATCATCTACTTCACCTAATTTTTGAAAAAATTTAAATCTCTCTCCATGAGGTATAGGTAGTTCTACTGATATGTTTTCTTGTATATCTTGAGAAAGAGTATCTTTAGTATCTAGCACTAACTTACCAGCAACTTCAACTGGGGTATATTCATAAACTTCATCATCAATTTCATATTTAATTTTACTACTATCTTTAAATATATATGGACTTGAAGTTTTTTCAAAAGTATCTGCGGATTTATAGTTCCCTATTGCTTTAATAAGTGTAGTTTTACCTATACCATTTTTACCAACAATACAAGTAATGCTGTTTTGTGTTAAATCAATTTCATACTCTAATGATTCAATGTGCTGAACATCAGTAATTGTAACTTTAAAGTTATTCACTTTTATCTCTATGTAAGAATATATCTACAATATAGTTACCATATCGTTTTCTTAGTTTTAAAATATAATTTTTATCAACAGCATTTATATGATTTAAAAGACCAGATATTTTTGACATTTTAGAATCAAATCTACGATTGAAAAAGTCATTAAACTTGACTTTGTTTGTAAGATAATAATGAAAAATTACTTCTATATCTTTTTTATACTTTTTATCAATTGTAATATTTCCATTTGGAGTAATTACAAGACCAAGTATTTTTATTCTTTCCCAAGCTTTATAAAATTTAGTCTTTTTATCATTTATTGAAAAAAGATTATTATAATATTTATTAAGTAGATTCTCCACTTTATTGATTACATCATCTAAAACATCTTTTTTATTAGTTGAAAAAATTAAGTCATCTGAATATCTAGTATATGAAATATTATTATCAATACAATATTCTTCTAGTTTATTATCAAATTCATACAAGACAGCATTACTTAACTTTGATGATGTAGTAAATCCAACAGGAAGTTTATTTTCATATATTACCAAATTTAGAAGCTGTTCTAAATATGTTTTTATTTCATCTTGAGCAACAGGGTATTCATCTATATTTGATAATAAACATTGTTTAATTAAATTTTTATCTATACTTCCAAAAAAAGATTTTATATCAGTTTTTAAAAAATACTTGTTGTTTTTATGTGGAAGAAGAGCTTCATATACACTAGTTCCTTTTCTATACGAAAATACAACATTTTCATTGACTTTCATATAGGATATGAGTGTATGATTTAAAAATATTTGATAATCTTTTAGTTCAGGTTTTGTTTTAAAAAAACTTATGCCATCGAATTCTATTTTTTTTATATTATTGGATACATTAATATTTAAAAAATCATTAAAATTATATCTATTATGAAATGTCGAAATAAAAATTTGTTTGAGAGTTGATTTTTGCAAGTACTTACCTGAAGTCAGATTTACAAACACCCTAAAGTCAAGGGTTTTGCATGTAATATAAACCTCTAGAAACTAAACAATTATGACTGAAGGTACTTCTAGTCGCTTAGTTAACAAAATTATATCATATATTAAGTTAATGTTAATATATCTAAATTAACATCTTTTATCATTTTAGCTGCTACATCTCTATTTGAGTACTTCAATAAACCTTCACTTTTTTCTTTTAAATTTTCTTTTAAAATAGATAATAGTTTACTTTTTAACCCTTCACCTTCTCTCTCACACCATCCTAGGTTATTATCAACTATAAATTTGGCATTGTAAAACTGATGATCTCCTGCTGCATAAGGGTATGGAACATAAAGAGCTGGTAGCCCATTTGCACATAACTCCCAAAGAGTACTTGCTCCTGCTCTTGAAACTGCTAAATCAGCTTTTGATATAAGGGATTGTAACTCTTTAGTAAAAGCATAAAGTTCTACCTCTACACCAAGTTTTTCATACTCACTTTTTACTCTATCATAATCTTTTTCACCAGCTTGATGAATTATTTTGATATCTCTTTTTTTAAGTTTGTTTGCAACACTTAGAGCTAAATCATTGATAGCTTTTGCACCATGAGAGCCACCTAAAAATATGATAGTTTTAAGCTCACTTCTAACTCTAGCATTCTCAAAACATATATCTTTTACAGGATAACCTTTTATAGGTGAGTTTTTATCATAAGCGGAAATAAATCTTTTTGCAAAAGGTTTTAAAAGTGAGTTTAATCTTCCAACTACAGCATTTTGTTCATGTATAAAAAGAGGTGTAAATCTACTAATTGATGCAAAAGAAGCAGGAGCTGCAGAAAAACCACCAACACTATAAACTGCTCTAATCTTATGTTTTTTCAACAAAGCTCTTGATATAAAAAATGCTTTAAAAACTTTAAAAAGTGCTTTTAATTTACCAAACCCTTTTTGATTTACAACACCTGTAGTTTCTAAAAAATATACATGTGAAAAAGAACTATGAGATGCAAAATATTTTTTATCTTGTCCAGTTGTAGAGCCTATGAAAATCACTTCATGTCCATCAGCAGTTGCAGCTTCAACTAAAGCTTGTGCAATCATTAAGTGACCGCCTGTTCCACCACCTGTTATGCATAACTTCATATTAATCCATCTTCACTTTTTTAGATGCCATCAAAACCATACCAATTCCGATAGAAGCTGCTATCATAGATGAACCACCATAACTTAAAAATGGAACTGAAATACCTTTAATAGGAGTTATTCCACTTATCCCATAAGCATTAAGTAAAAAAGTAAATGCTAAAAGAAGACCAACACCTAAGCTAAAAAAGTATATGGTTGAATCTTCTGCACGATTTGCAATTTTAAAAATTCTTTGAAGCATCCATAAAAAAATAAAAACAACAAAAGTAATGCCAATAAAACCAAACTCTTCTGCTAGTCCTGATAAAACAAAATCTGTATGCACTTCACTTAAAAAACCAAGCTTAAAAGTTCCATTTGCTACACCAGTACCAAAAAACCCACCATTATGAATAGCATTTAAAGAATGCCCTATTTGATAAGGCTCCACCTCAACAGGAACTCTTAGTAGCTTTGCAACAGGTTCTGGCAAAAGCTCTAAAATATTATTTTGTGCTAATGCCCACCAAGATTTTATACGAAGAATTCTATGTTCAGCTGTAAATATAAAAAACAAAAAAAACATCACTGCAACAGCTAAAAAAGTCAATAAAAATCTAAAACTACTTCCAGCAAAACCAAGCATAAGAACAAAGATTAGACCAAGAATTATAACTTGTCCTAAATCATTTTGAACAATAGCAATAATAAACATAACACAAATAAAGAATATCCCATATGGTGCAAATCGAATATACTCTTTTAATACCCCAATACCCTCATCATTACTAAATTTTCTAGGAAAGCTCCATGCTAAAAAGAAAACAAAACCTATTTTAAAAAACTCAACAGGGGCTAATGAGAATCCAAAAAGTTTTATCCATCTTTTTGCTCCACCTACAGCTGAGACTAAAGATTCAGGTAAAAAGGGCATAGCAATCATTAAAATTATAGAACCAAAAAATAGTGTAAAACCGATAGGAGCTAGTAATTTATTTGGATTAGCTTGTGATAAAAGCCAAATAATTATAATACTTAAAAATCCAAAAAGCATCTGCCTAATAGCAAAGTGAAACTCACTTACACCAAAAAGTAGAGTTGTATAGGCTGATAATGTGTATGTTAAAATAACACCTATCCCTATAAGTATGGAAACTAGAGTAAAAAGTTTTCTATCTGCACTCAAAATATTACTTTATTTTATTGATTTTTAAAACAAACTCAACTTCAGCTTTTGAGATATGTAACTCTTTTGAAATCGTATCTAATGTAATACCTTGTTTAAAAAGTGAAATAATTTTTTCATCATCATTTCCATGTACTGAGGTTGGAATGGATATCTGCTTAACTCCACTCTCTAAAGATGAAATCCTACCATCTATATGTTCATCAATACTTTGTACACTCTCTTCTAATCTCTTTAAACCAAGTGATATAGGCTTAACCATGTCATAAACTGTTCTTTCTATCTCTTGATAGACATCATTGTCACTCATACGACTAGAGTTACTTTTTATATTTTTCTGAGTATCTCCTATCTGTTTTTTTAAGTAAAAAATTTCTCTATTTAACTCTTCAGCTACTGATGCAACATAACGAATATTTTTATTGTACTCTGAGTCTTTTGTAAAAACATAATAAATAAGATACAAAATCATAGCAGCCATAGCAACTACAAGATACTCTATGCTGATAAATTCAAAATTCATTTTTTACTCTCTCTTGCTTCACGGATAAGAATTCTTTCTCTTGCAGTAAGATAAGCACCCCACTCTTTTTCATCTTGTTCATGTATTTTAGTAATTTGTGCCAATGATCTATCAACTGCTGTAAAAAAGATTGCTACATCTCTTTTAGGGTGAACTGGCATCTCAACTCTTCCATAATAAAGTTCCCCCTCTTCTAACACCTCACTTGAGAGTTTAAAATGCTCAAATCCTATAGACTCTATCTCTGCTTCATCTATTAGCGAAATTCTATTTGGTTCTTCATTTTTTAAAAATTGCTCTAGAGCATCTATTTTTCTATGTAATTCTATAACAAGATTTAAAAGAACAGGATCAGTATCTGATGTATCACCTCTTGCTTTTGCCTGCTTAAGCCATTGGTTTATTGGGTTTTCATCATTGTCATTTAGTTGCTGAAACTCTCTTTGAAAATCTTCATCATCTAAAGAAGCTTCACTAAAAACTATACTTATTGGTGCCTTTACCAGTCTTACACTCATGCTGACATCCTATCAATAACTATTAAAATAAAAAATGCTATTCCAAGGTATCCATTGACTGTAAAAAATGCACGATCAATTTTAGTAAAATCTTTTCTTACTAAATAATGTTCATAACCAAGCATAATCGCACTTAAAACAAGAGCCAAAAATGCAATTACTCCAAGTCCAGCCACCCATACAAATAGTGACCAAAAGACAATTGTTAATACATGAAAAAGTGATGAAAGTAAAAGAGTTGCATCTGAGCCATATTTTGATGGAATGGAATGAAGACCTTTATCTTTATCAAACTCCATATCTTGAAGTGAGTAAAGTAAGTCAAACCCTGCCACCCAAAATATAACACCTAAACTAAGCATCACTGACCATGGAGTTATCTCTGCACTAACTGCTACAACTCCAGCGATGGGAGCAAGCCCAAGTGAAAAACCTAAAACTATATGAGCAAGTGATGAAAATCTTTTAAAGTACGAGTATGAACCAAGAACTATAAGAATTGGAAAACTAAGAGCAAAAGCAAGTGGATTTATCATATAAGCAACTGCTATAAAAACTACAGCATTCACAGCTGTAAAAATCATAATACTTGAAGCATCAAGTCTTCCATCTACATTTGGACGCGATACTGTTCTTGGATTTTGTGCATCTATATCTCTATCAGCGTATCTATTAAGCCCCATTGCAAAATTTCTTGCACTAACTGCCGCAAAAATCCCTAAAATAAGAAGAGTAAAACCAAACCAACCATCAGCTGCAACTATCATAGCGATAAAAATAAAAGGAAGTGAGAAGATAGAGTGCTCAAACATTACAAGTTCGTTAAAATCTTTTAATTTCTTTATGTATTGTTGCAAATCTAACCTTTTAAATAATTAACGGTTATTTTATCTAAAGTTGATTTAAAATTTGATGATGTCGTTCTTTGAAAATTATTTTTTATCAAGTATCATTTGAATTACTACTTCTTTTAACAAGGGTAAATCATTTTTAATAGTGTTGTAAACAATCTGATAGTCAACTCCAAAATATTCATGTATAAGAAGATTTCTAAAGTCTTTTAAATCTCTCCATAAAATCTTGTCATATTTTAATAATGTAGCTTCAGACAGATGTATTGTTGCTTCACCAATAATTTCAAATTCTCGAATCGTAGCACTATATACAAGTCTATTGTTTACAAATTTTTCTATATCTAAACCATCTGTAAACTCTAAAATAGCATTTACAGAATCTTGTATATCATGTAAAAAAAGAAGTTCATCTCTTTTAGACATAAATTATCTCTTTTAAAATTTTTTCTTTTGCTATAGGTTTTAAAGAGCTCTCTATCCCAAGGTCAACTTTAAGATTAAATGCTTTTTCTAATTCTCTCCTTAATGAAAAAAAAGAGTTTAAACTTTTTTTCTCATTTAACATCTCAACTGCAATATCTATATCACTTTCATCTTTAAAATCACCTCGAACATAACTTCCAAAAAGACCAATTTTTGTAACACCATATTTTTCTAAAAATTCTTCTTTATGTTGTGCTAAAAAATTTAATATAAAATCTTTTGTCATAATTTTTCCTAAAGTAATTTGTTTTAAATATTATAACAAAATCCTAAAAAAATTTCATTATTTTAAAATCTAACCATTTAAAATTTATATTTATCACTTGACACCTGATTTTTAAGAAAAATAGAACCAGTGAATAAGCTAATAAATCTCATAAAAAATTATGCGTATATTGCAGACCTTGAAAAGCTAAAACAAAACCATTTTTGAACGTTAAAAAAATGTAACTGTTTGAGCGTAGCGAGTTTTACATTTTTAGTTCAAAAATGGTTTTGTTTTAGGAACTCACGAAGTGAGCTTTGAGACTTCTGCAAAGTCTTTTTGGTTCTTTTTTGACTTAAAAAAAAATCAGTGAGGCTAAATTATATTGTTGTATTTTATGTATGCATCCTCAAGTAAAAAACTTGGGGACGAGAAAAGAACCGACTCTTATTTATTTTGATTCTCTGAAGATAATATTTTTTCATATCCATATACAAACGCTTGCCTTTGTTCGCAATCCTTCATAATTGTAAGTTGTATTACTGAATAAAGAGACCAACACTCTTTTTCGATATTATGCACAGAAACTTTTCCTTCTTTAAAGATGTCGCACCTTAGTTTAAATAAGCGAAAAACTTCCTTATTTATGACATCAGACTTTAAAGCATCTTTAAAAAAACTTTCACGTTTTTTGCCGTTTGCTTCTTTTCCATGAAAAGAATTGATTATAGCCTCAAAAGCAAGCCACATAAGAACAAAACGTTCAGCAGAGAATGTTTGAGAAAATGCTTTATCGAGAAGTATAACAGCCTCATTTTATATGTTTATTATCTTCGATTCTTCAATGGCTGGGTCATCAAACATATTCAATGACTGGGTATCGAACATTGATGCAAAATCTTTATCTGAGTGACGGGTAGGAGTCTTATTATCATTAAAAAAATGCCTAATGATAAGAAGCTCTCGTGCAATTGGAACTCCAAACACAAGTCTAAGTATATTTACAGTGCGGACTGTCTGAATTTCATTATTCTGTTCTTTTTCCTTGCTCTCATAACAAAAGGTGAGTTTCAAATTGTTGCTGTTAGCTTGGATGGGATATTCTTTTATTGAAGATATACATTGTCCTGACCTATCATAATGTTTTGCCCATATCATACGATTTGTGTCATTATTTTGAGGAATTACCAAAGAAACATCTATATTATTAATATCGTTTTTACTTAAAAAATGTCGGACTCTTTGTAAATCTGTTTGTTGCAATGAGGAAGTCCATATCGTTTCTCTGAAAACAGAAAATCCATGTTTTCTCCACTCTTGAATTATTGTATTTTTAAAATTATCCATAGAGTAGTACTTCTCCTTTCATAATTTAATTAACTCAACGACTGCAATATCATTTTATATAAAAAAGCCTTAAAATGAACAATTAACTATCATAGTGAATGATTGTTATTTAGAAATTTAAATATAAAAAGAGCGTTGAATTCCTACTTATTAAGCCAACTAAAACACACATATCTATATAATTTCAATATATTTTATATACAGGATTTTAAATTGAAACAACTCGCTATTATAGGTCCAACAGCATCAGGCAAGAGTGATTTAGCTATTAAAATCGCACTTAAAATTAATGCTTATATTCTCTCTATTGACTCGCTTAGCCTTTATAAAGAGATAGATATTGTTTCTGCTAAGCCATCTGCAGGTGAGTTAAACTCTGTTAAACATTTTGGTATAGATATTTTAAATCCTGATGATTACTTTAGTGTTGACATTTTTCTAAATTTGTACAAAGATATAGTAAAAAAATGTGAAGAGGATGGTAAAAATCTTATCATTGTTGGTGGTACATCTTTTTATTTGAAGTCACTTGTGCAAGGGCTTTCAATTCTTCCAAATATCACAAAAGAGATTTCACAAAATGTAGAATTAAAACTAAAAGATTTAAAAGAATGTTATGAATTTTTAAACTCTAAAGATAGTGAATATATGAAAAATATTTCTGCTAATGACAGCTACCGTATAGAAAAAGCTATGTTAATTTATGAAGCTTCAAAACTTACTCCATGTGAGTACTTTGAACAAAATCCACCTAAGCCAATCATCCAAAATTTAGATATTTACAACATTGAAGTTAGTAGAGATATTTTAAGAGAGAGAATCTCAAAACGAATAGCTAAAATGTTAGAACTTGGACTAATTGATGAAGTGTGTTATTTGGAACATAAATATACAAGGTTTCCTCACTCTATGGGTTCTATAGGAATAGTGGAAGTTT
>JAFLJV010000254.1 GCA_022712845.1 Sulfurimonas sp.
AAAAGCAAAGAATATCTGAAAATATTTTGAATAATTATAGAGATTATGTTATTTTTCATCTTAACGATTATATTAATATGTCATTTGAAGCAGAAGGAGTTAATTGGAAAAGTAAAAAAGAGATAGAACTATTTTTATTAAAAGATAATAAAAATAAAAATTGTATAGTAGTATCTTTGCATAGAGAAAATATAAAATTATTTATATTTTTCTTTAGAAAAAATTATAATAATAAAGAGTTTATGCAATGGTTTGATGATATATCACGGAATAATGAAATAAAAGAATATATAAAAGAGAGAGCCCAAAAGAAAACTTATTATGATAGTGTGTGTGAGAATGGTTTAACAATACAAGAAAATAATGAAATATTTGACCCAATTGTAGAAAAAGCTATTAAAATTGGATACATTGATAAAGAAGCAAAAAACACTCTTTTAAAATATTTTTCTAATGAAAAAATTATTGAATTAGAAAAAGCTCTTTTCAATAAATAATTGTCATGTCCCCGTGACCCAATGAGAGTGTCATGTACCACTATCCCAATGGATAACCCCATCAAAAAATGACTTATTTTTCAAGAAATTTCAGTCATTTATTGAGCAGAGGGGTCGGGTGATAATGACAACCCAAAAGCAGAGATAGAGCCACAAAAGAACATAAGTGGTTTACCGAGTAAAAAGATAGATGAGAACAATCAAGAGACACTCTACGACTACGACACGTCCGGAACCATGCCGCTGCTTGACTGTAGGTACGCATGACACTTAGCCACCCCACGCATCACTACTTGGCCAGCGTACGCATTAACACTTAGCCACCCCACGCATCGTTTATCTGGCCACTATTTTGTTCTAATGCGCACATAAGTAAAAATTAAGCTAAAGAGTATTCTTAAATATAATACACCTAAAAATCAAGGTGCAAAAATGAGGAGAATACAAATGAGTAAAATTAAAGAGGTGTTGAGATTAAAATATCTTAACCAATTATCAAATAGACAAATTCAAACAATGACAGGAGTATCCAGAAATAGTGTCGCCAACTATATAAAGAGCTATATAGCATTAGGTTCAACTCTTAATGAAGTGCTTGCACTTAGTGATGCTGATCTAACTCAGTTATTTGTAAAAGACAAACCTAAAGCACAAACAGTAAAAAAGGTAAGCATCATCCATCCAGACTGGAATGAAGTCAGGGAAGAGCTAACTAAAAAAGGGATGACAAGACTTCTTCTATGGGAAGAGTATAAAGATAAACAACCATCACTATACAGCTATAGCCAGTTTAATCGCTACTATAAGAAGTTTATAAAAACTGTTAACCCATCTATGAGACAAGTTCACTACAGTGGAGATAAGCTTTTCATAGACTATAGCGGTTTAACAATGCCTATCGTAGATCAAATAACAGGAGAAACTACAAAGGCCCAAATATTTGTAACGGTTCTGGGTGCAAGTGGATATACATTTGTACATGCTACTGGCACTCAATCAACCAAGCACTTCATAGAGTCTCATATTCAAGCCTTTGGATTTTATGGAGGAGTACCAAACATATTAGTGCCTGATAATCTAAAAGCAGCAGTAATCTCTCATAAAAAAGGAGTTGTCAGATTAAATGACAGTTACAAAGATATGGCAGCTCACTATGGTGTTGCAGTAGAACCTGCAAGGCCTTATAAACCGCAGGACAAGTCTAAGGTTGAGTTAGGAGTAAAAGCTATTCAGAGATGGATACTGATGAGACTTCGTCATCATACTTTTTTTAGTGTTGATGAGCTAAACCAACAGATAAACCTTCTCATAGATGGCTATAACAATAAAATCATTAGACGATTAGGCAAGAGCAGAAGTGAACTCTTTGAGACTTTAGATAAACCTCTTCTTCACCCACTAAGAGCAAATCAATATATCTTTAAAGAGTTCAAACGAGCAACGGTAGGGATAGATTATCACATAGAACTAGAGGGAAGTGGTTACTCTGTTCCTTATATGCATTTAGGTAAAAAGGTTGATGTAACTTACTCTAGCACGTCTGTACTTATCTCACTTGATGGTGAAACGATAGCGCATCATCCTAGACTCTCTCAGAAATATCACGACTCCACAATGTTAGAGCATATGCCAACCGACCACCAATATCAATATGAAAAATGGAATCCAAAAAGAATACTCAACTGGGCTAACTCCATAGGTGCTAATACAACAGCACTTATGGAAACTATTATGCAGAATCGTTCTCATCCAACACGAGGATATAAATCTTGTATGGCAATCTTAAGCTTCTCAAAAACTTATGGTAACTCAGCACTAGAAGCGGTATCAGCTGTTGCACTTGAGATGAGCCATTATAAAGTTGTTTCAATCGAATCGATGCTAAAAACAAAAAGTTATCTACTTCACAATCAATATCAAGGTGCCAATAATACCTATATGAATAAACATGAGAATATTAGAGGTAGTGAGTATTACTCACAACAGACAAATAAACTAAATGAGGCTATAAAATAATGATAACACTCTCAACACTAATAGAACAAACAGCACAACTGAGCCTCTCAGGCTTTAAGGAGTCTCTACTGTTTCAGAGTGAAGATACGAAGTATCAATCACTATCATTTGAAGAGAGACTCTATCATCTCTTTGAAGCAGAGATAAACCAGAGACAAGACAAAAGGATAAAAAGGATGCTAACACTTGCCAAACTAAAAGACTCCTCCGCTTCATTAGATCAGATTCAATATTTAGCAAAAAGAAAACTGGATAAATCTCAAATACTTTCTTTAGCTAACTGTGAATTTATCAATAAAGCTCAGAATATTTTACTCACAGGTGCTACTGGAACAGGTAAGAGTTTTTTAGCTCAAGAAATTGCAAGACGGGCTATATCACTTGGTTACTCTGCAAAGTATTATAGAGTAACCGCTCTGCTTGAAGAGATAAAGATGGCAAGACTTGATGGTAGCTATACAAAGACGCTTGCAAAAATCTCAAAGTTTAAACTCTTGCTTCTTGATGACTTTGGAGTAACGCCACTTAAAGGAGACGAGATAAACGACTTGTTTGAAGTGATAGAGGAGAGAACCCTTAATGGCTCCATTATCATAACGGCGCAACTACCAATTAAAGAGTGGCATGCATATTTAGGAAATGAAACTATAGCTGATGCTATGATGGATAGACTTATTCACACTGCTCATAAAGTTGAGTTAAAAGGTCCATCTATGAGAGAATTACTTGCAAATACATAAAACACTTGGCCACCTATGGTAGAATATCGATAAGAATACTTTTTAGAAATTTACTGGCCAAGTGTTTATGCGTATGGGTGGCCAAGTGGATGCGTATCTACAA
>JAFLJV010000213.1 GCA_022712845.1 Sulfurimonas sp.
TAAAGAATCGAGTAAAGAATCTATTTTTAGGTTGTCAACACTTGATAAAAGCATTTATTTCCTTTTGTTGTTTCATTTATTTTTTTAATTTTTTAACCACTATATCAACACGATTATTTAAATTCATAGATTCAGGTTCTTCACGACTAAACATAGGTGCTTTATTTTCTTTTGCATGAATTTCAATATTTGTTTCAATTGCACCTGCTGAAACTAGTTTATCTTTAACCATTTGAGCTCTTTGTTTAGATAAAAGAAGAGTTTTTTCTTGAGGCATAATATCGCTATCTACGTTACCAAGTAAATCAAATTTTAAATATTTCCATCCATAAGGTTTTATTTGAAGAATAAGATTATTTAATCTATTTTGACCTTTTAAAGTAAGTTCTGAAGTATCTTTTTTAAATAAAAATCCACTATATCTTTCAATACGTTTTGTATCTTCAAAAATTGATTTACATCCACGTAAGCTTCTCATTTTATCAGATAAAGAGTTATTACAAATGTCTTGCTCGTCCACAATTAAATCCTTATCAGTATCAAATGATATAGGAAGAGTATCAAAACCTTCCGATGAACTACCATTTAAACCGACATTAGCATATAGATTATCACTATCCTCAGATATGATTGAAACTAATGTTCCCATAGCATCAAAAATCCTATATTTTGCAAATAATATGCCATATTGGGCATTTATGATTTGAGCTTTTGAAGCAATAAAATCATTTTGTGCAGATAATAAATCTAAAAGTGAACGACGACCTAAATCATATTCTTTGGAGTAAAGTAGTAGAGTTTTTAAAGAGAATTTTTTATATGCAAGTAAATGTTCTAATTGTTCAGAAATTTTTTCATATGCAGCCCATGAAAAACTAAGACCTTCTATAACATCTCTTCTTAGCTTATTTTTAATTTGTACTTCTTTATGAATAGTACTTATACTTTTTTGTAAATTTGCTTTATCAGCAAAACCATTAAAGAAGTTATAGTTTAAATATACTATGGCTTTTAAATTGTCATACTCACCTTTAATACCACTTAAATTTTTGTTCATAGTTTGAGATACTTCAACATCAACTGATGGATAAAATGGTGCTTTTTTCTCATGATAAGTTGCTTGTGATAATTCGATATTATGTTTGCTAACTAAAAGAGAAGGGTTATTTTTCATTGCAAAAAGTGTTGCTTCTTTGATATTTACTGGAACAGGGCTTTCAATAGTAGGTTTACTCATACTATCAAGATCAAGATGACGTCCTAGTATTTTGTGCATTCCATATTGAAAATCTAGTAAAGTATTTTCTTGAACAACATAATTACTTTTAGCTAAAGAAAGAGATGCTTCTATTTTATTTTCTTCTGAGAGAGTTGTTAATCCAGCATCATAAAGTTTTTGTACTTTTTTAAATATCTCTGTATTTATATCAATATTTTCTTGTTCAATTTCTAATAATTCTTTATTTTTTATAACTTGTAGGTAAGAATTTACCATTTCAAAAGATGTATCATTTACTTTTTCAATATAGCTATAAGCGGCAGATATTTTTCTACTCTCCTGTTGTTTAACTCTATATGTAGTTTCAAAACCTCTAAAAATATTTTGAGTATATGTTAGAGAATTTTGATAAACACTATAGTCAAAATTTTGTCCAGAAGCTGTTTCGCCATCTTCTCTACCAATACCTAGAGATAAATCAATTTTTGGATAATAATCTGCTTTTGCAATAGTTACATCTTCTTTAGTGGCATTATAATTTTTTAATCTCTCCAAAATAATTGGATTTGTTGATAAAACTTCATTAACTGTAGTTTTAAGGTCTTGTGCGGTGAGATTTTGTATGGTAAATATTATAGTGAATGTTAAAAAAAGTATTTTTTGTTTCATGTTGAATTATTCCATAGATAGTTTATTTACGTGCAGTCTAACTAAAATTCATTTATAAAAAAATTAAATTGATTTTATTTATAAGAATATTTAGGATATAATCAAAAGGTTACAAAAATAATTTTTTTAAGGAAGTGAATATAAAATATGTTTGTTAAAGATATGAAGTCATTAATTAAATATGCTATAGAGTTGGATATTTCTGAGTTAGAGTGTAAACTAGGATATAAAGGTGATGCAATTTTAAGACTAAGCTCAAGTAATAAAAACACAATAGAAAGAATTGAGGTATTTTGTAAAAATTTAGATATTGAATATAATACACTTTATAATAATAGAAAAATATCTTCAGATGTTTTTTGTATTTTTAATACGGATATCTATAAACTAAAGTGACAAATATTTTATTTGTAGAATAGGGTCTTAATGAATCAGATAAAGACTAAATTGCTATTAATTATACTACCACTTCTTTTCTCAATCATTTTTTTTGGACTATATATTTTTTATGAAAAATATGAACACTATAAAATATTAGAAAATTCAAGTAAAATAATTGCTATCTCTATGAAAATATCAAACTTAGTACATGCTATACAGCTTGAAAGAGGTGTCAGTTCTAGTTATGTAGAGAGTTTTAATCCAAAATATATTAGTGTAATGAAAGCTAAAAGAAAATATACCGATACAAAATATAAATCACTTTCAGAGTTGATTTTAAAAAATTCTAATTATTCGTTGGATATAAAAAAATCTGTGGATAGTTTATATTCTCAGATAAAAATATTTAGAAATAATGTAGATAAAAAAAATAAAACTAATATATTTAAATCTTACTCTAATATTATAAGTAAATACTTGCAATTTATAAATCAATTTTCATATCTGTTATCAAATAAAACTTTGGCAAGAGAGTATAATGCATATTTAATTCTTTTATGGTTACAAGAAAATGCTGCAAAAGAAAGAGGAATATTAAGTACTGCATTTGAAGTAAATAAAATAGATGCAAAAAAATATATGTTGTTTAATGAATATAGCAATAAGTTTGATCAATTATTAACTAATTTTTATAATACTGCTCCAAAACAATATAAAAATCAGTTAGAAGATGCATTTCAACAACATATTGTTCAAAATGTTGATATTTTGTTAGAATCTATAAAGTTTAAAGTTTTTAGAAATCATTTTTTAAATGATTTACTACCTACTTTAGGTTTTAAAGGTTTAATCCATAATTTTAAAAATTATTTAATTAGTGGTGATGAAAAGTTATTAAATGAAGTGGATGAAAA
>JAFLJV010000214.1 GCA_022712845.1 Sulfurimonas sp.
GCTGATGCTCCACCGACTTTATATACCTCACTTACACCACAAAGATGACAAGCTGCAAGTAAAAGTTCGTTTGGCTCATTATTTGGTGTTGGAGTACAAACTACTATATTTTCAACTCCAGCTACCTGAGCAGGAATAACATTCATTAAAAGTGAAGATGGATAAGCTGCTTTTCCACCAGGGATATAAAGCCCTGCACTATCAACTGCAGTAACTTTTTGACCTAAAATGGTTCCATTTTCTTCTGTATCAAACCATGATTTAGGTTTTTGTTTTTCATGATAATTTTTAATTCTATCATATGCTAAATGTAATGCTTTTTTTAATTTTGGTTCAAGGATATCGTAAGCTTGTGACATAGATTCAGTAGATATTTTAAGATCTGCGTCATCTATTGGTTTCCAGTTATCAAATTTTTCTATATGCTTTTTAAGTGCTTTATTTTTATCAGTTTTAATTTCATTGATTATATTACCAACAATTGTACTTACTGATGCAATATCCATCTTACCTCTTTGAAGAAGTTCATCAAATTGGACATTAAAATTATTACTATTAGAGTTTATAAAAATCATTTTTTATTTTTTACTTCGTCAAACTCTTTTATTACAGTTTCCATCATTTCTATAAAATTTCTTGTTTCTATCGCTCCCATAACTGGTTGAAATATAGGCTCTCCATTTGGAAATAAAAACCATAAAGCTGGAGTTCCAGGTCTCCATAACTCCTCTGGCATATAATCTTTATCATCACTATAAGTAACTATAGAAACAAAACTATAATTCAATTTTTGAATTACTTTTTTATCTTTAAGAGTTGTTTTTTTTAATTTTTTACAATACTTACAGTTATGATTTGATGATAAGAAAAATATGGGTTTATTTTTTTTCTTTGCTTCTTCTATCCCACTTTTAAAATCTTTTGCCCAATTAATATCAGAAGCATTCAAATTTAATGTAAAAATAAATAGTATCGATGTTATGAAAATTTTATACATGTTGTTTTACCTTTTTTAGAAGTTCTTTAGCACATTCTAATGCACTTTTTTGTGTTACATCTATAATTATATCAGCTAAAGCTAAATACTCAGGCAATCTTTCATCATATAAGTTTTTTGCTTTTGTTAAATCATTAAGAAGAGGTCTTTTTTTAAGCTTTTTTGATGCGTTAGGATGAGATTTTATGCGTCTAATTATATTATCAAATGGGGAATTTAAAAGGACAACAATACCTATTTCTTTAAGATTTTGTTGTTTATGAAATCCACCACCTGTTGAGATAAGAGTGCTTTTTACATTTTTTTCTAACCATATAGAAACTTTTTTTTCTATATCTCTAAAATACTCTTCACCATCATATGTAAATATTTTTTTAATAGTTTTATTTTCCATACTTTCAATAATATCATCTGTATCAATTGCAATATACTCAGAATGTTTAATAACTTCCCTTGCAACACTGCCTTTACCAACACCCATAAAACCTATTAAAATAATATTTTTACGATTTGGCATTTTTTATTTTCCTAAATTTTATTTTAATCTTTATCACTCAATTCCATCAACTGATATACTAAATACACTCATATCAAAATCTGGTTTAGTTTTGATAATTTTTCTATACAGTAGTATTGGAGCAATGATATTGTACTCTAAAATTATCATGCTTACAATAAAGGTAATTGCAAAATATGTTAAAAGTGAGGGTATAAAAAATGAAATTATAAAACCAATTAATGAAATTATAAACAATATAAATTGAATTTTTGATAACTTTTTATTTATCATATCATTCATTGTTGGAATTGACATATAACCTTTTGCATTTAGATGAAACCAAACAAGGAAAGGAACTATCTTATATAACATTCCAATCATTATGGTAAATATAAATCCACCACCAATTAAGATAGAAACTATAACAATATATTTATGATCAAAAAAATCATCAATCACCCAAGCAAATGTACCAAAAGTCATAAATATTGCAGCACTTCTCCAGTACCAAACTGTTACATCACTAACAGGACGACGACGTTTATTTAGTTTTATATAAATTGTAGTAGCAAATGCCCAAAAAAAGGTTGCTATCCATATTTTTGCTATAACACTATAGGCATCAAAAAATATGTTTAAAAATGCCCATAAAAGTAACCCTATTACTATTAACCAAACAACTTTTTGTTTACAGAATCTTTTAAATCTAGGTGCTACATAAAACATTGGTAATACATGAAATGATACCCCTATTATTAAAACACCAGCAAAGCCAAAAATAGCCCATACACTATGAGTATTAGCAAGAAAAAGATGAAATGATGAAAAACTTCCAATACCATACGATGCTAAAAGCTGAATTCCAAGTAAAACTATTATAAGTGAAAAAGTTAAACTTGTTAAAAGAGCTCTTACACTAGCTGTAATATTTCCAACTTTTCTAAAACCAATAACTATTGCAATTAAAAGTATTAAAAAGCCCATACCTAAAAATATAGATGAAATTAATGTTATTTTAGAATAATCACCCATCATACCAAGTATCATAAAGATAGTACCAAGTAATAAAAAAATGTATGATAGCTTTGTAACTAAATCTACTTTTGGTATCTTTACTCCAGCTAAAACAGGTAGCATTTGAGTTAATGCACCAAGCATTACAAAACTTAAAAAACCTACGGTTAGTACATGAGTAATAACTATCGCATCTATTGAATATCTATTTGATAAAATAGATACATCACTAAATAATATTAATAAACCTGCAATAATCCCAAAAATAGGTGCAGTTAAAAAAAATCTAGTTGGTGCTGATATTGGTGGTGCTTGATCTGCTGATAAGCCATTTAATTCCATATATACTTCTTAAGTTTTACTCAACTACCATTGATTGCATCATATCAACTATACGACCTGATTCTGCACTTAAATGTTGTTGAGCCATAGAATAAAGCATCTGTTCCTCTTTCATATTATGCTGTTGCATTAAAATCATAAGTGTTTCAGAATTACCAAAAAATTTATTTTTATCTTTTGATTCAATAGCAACAGCCATCTCTTTTAATAAATTTCTCATTTGAGCATGTTCATGTTTCATCATAGCAGTTGGACCTTGTATCATTCCTGTTTTTTGCTCAAACTCTAAAAACATTACACGTTCTTCCATTTGGAAGTGTCTTTCAGTCTCATATGCAAATTTTTCAAATGCCTCTTTTGCACTTCCCATGTCTTTTGCTGCTGCATCTTCCATACTTGCAAAAAGTCCATCACAACGCTCATGATCTGCACTCAAATATTCTTTAATTGTACTCATAAATTTATACCTTTATTTAATAAATATTGCAATTATATACAAAAGTAATAAATCTTGAATTA
>JAFLJV010000215.1 GCA_022712845.1 Sulfurimonas sp.
CTATATCACCTACAACTCCACCTATAATCTTGCCTAAAAATGGTATTTTTGATGCAAAAGCTTCTATTAAAGGTTTGCCACCATCTTTAAACATATTGTATAAACTATCAGCACTTGGTAGCATCATATACGCAACTCCGCCCATGATTTCTGATACATATTTACCAGTTGCAGTTCCAAATCCACTATCTACATTATTAATATTTTCACTATCTCTTTGAATCTGTTTTAATCTTTCTCTTTTAATATCATCTTTTACAGAGGTATCAATAATCTGTAGTTCACTTAGAGCAATATTCAAGGATGGTATCATAGTGAATCCTATCCATCCTAGCTCGGCAGAATTTCTATATTGCGTTCTTGTAAGAATCTCAACTTGCTTTAAAATATTTTCATCTTTATTTACTTTAGTGTATATCTCAATATCTCTCTCTAGCTCTTCTATTTTATCTTTATTAAAGAGATAGTTTCTCTCAAAATTATAACAACCATTTGCAGAATAATGTGAGTGTTCTTTACCCTCTTTAACATAACTTCCATATGCATACCAATTTACAAATCTATTATTAATTTTTACACTTTCAATATGTGGAAATGTTGAATTATATGTCGAATACATATATAAATCAGCTTTTAGTCTATCTGTATCAAAGGTTTTATAGCAACTAGATAAAACACCACCAACTCCAAGGTAAATAGCTTCTTGTTCTCTCTCTAATAATTCTTTTTCAATTTTAAGGTTTTTCAATATTTCATCACTTGCTATTCCTATATCTTGTGTCTTCCACTTAAGATAAGCAGTAGTTCCACCTCTAGCCACTTCCGTTGCAAAATCAGCACCCTCATAAAAAATTGTTCTAAACCAGTTTTGAAAATTTGATTGAGAGATTTGAGTTTGTTCATCAAAATTTCTATTATCAATTTTTATAGTGGTGGTTGAAAAATAAAATACAAATAGAGCTAATGCTGTAAAAAAGATTCTCTCATACATGTCGTCATGGTCTGCTATGTCGCCTGCATGTTTAGTAGCTTTGGCTTGAATCACAAATAAAGCTGTAAAAGGTAAAATTGTAAATAATAAAAATGATTTAATTTTAAGCATAGATTCGTTGTAATCGCCCATAAAGTGCATAATAAATACTGTTATACTTGATAACATTTCAGAGGCAGGTGATACTAGCCTTGTATCAGCATCTTTAATTATTTCACTACCATCACCCTCTTCAACATCAACAAAAAAAGATTTAATAGTATCAAATAAACTATCCTCGTGATAATTAGTCGATGAATTTGGATACATAGTGTAATCTGGTTGTAAAACAACTCTATTTTTGTTGATAGATGCATCAATATTAATAATTTTATTATCAAGTGTTAGCCCTGCTATCATATACTTTGATGCATCTAAAAACTCTTTATCACCAGTAGAAATATAACTTCCGAAATAAAAATCTTTCAAATCCTTAATCTTTAAAAAATTTCTGTCTGCAGATTTCTCTTTGTTACTTTCATCTAATTTATTTTTGAATGTTTTTGCAATTTTAATATTTTTCTCAACACAAATTTCATTTTCCAAAACAACTGTATCAAGAACTATATTACTATCTTGCTCATATACATAACAATAAGTTAAGCCATTGTTATAGTCAATATTTTTAATTCTTGCTCTGTAACCATCTTTAACATCAGGGCAAACTCCATAAACACATTTTGTAATTTCTGGTTGAACAGTTTTAGTATAAACAAACCTATTTTCACTTACTTTTTCATCATTAGATTTCTCAGATTCTTGTGATTGTGGAATTACATTTGCAAAAGTAAAACCAAATGATAAAGCAATAATTAGTAAAATTCTAAACATCTTGTACCTCTTTTTCAATTCTTACAAAAAACCCACCAATTGATACTTCTTTTGAAGCATTGAAGCCCATTTTACGCTTTAAAAAACCACGCTCACCCCAAAGCCTAAGAATTGGTCGTTCTTTCTTCTTAGCCATAGTTATAGTCGCTTTACGCTCATAGTTTTGTAAGTGGTAATAACCTTTATATTTTTCTTGCATCACTTCTCTATAAAAAAAGAAGATAATCAACATCTCTAACATATAAAGAACAATTTGCTCCATCTCATATGCGTATCCAAAATATAGACTTACATACATCAAAATAGTTAAAATTATTAATACTTTTTTGATTAAGTGCATGTGGTTTGCAAAAATATACTGCATGATAAATGCCACTAAGCTACCTATTGCAAATAGTGATAGCTCTTCTAAATCATTTGGTGTTTTTATCCCAAGAAAAAATATTAATAAAAGTGGTAGATATTTGATTAAAAATATAAATGTAGTACTCACTTTTTTAATATTTGTTTTTAATCCATCTTCGTTAGTTGCTAGTTTTTTATCAAAGTCAATATCAAGCTTAATTGGATGAGTGAACCATAATACAAATGGCATTTTATTTATCTTACATATATGTTTCATTGCTTTATCTCTATTTCTGTTTCATCATTCCATTTGAGAATTTCATCTATACTCCACATCCTAGTAGAGCCGATTTTTCGCCATTTAGGTATTAGTTTTTTTATAAGAATTTCTTTTTCTCCAATATCAGAAAATATCTTATAAACTTTACTACTACTTATTCCTATTTCATTACACATTTCATCTATTTTTAAATTTAATTTTCCATATTTGGTATAAAGCATTTGTATTTTTTCTTTTTTTATCATACTCATATTAATCCTTGTATATTATTGCAATATCTTGTATATACTTGTAATTATTCCTTATAAAGTATTAAAATATGCTTAAATACTTGCGTAAAGTTGTAAATATATTTGTATTAAATTGTGATTTATCATATATATTTGCATTAAATTGATTTTAATTGATTTTTTAATACAATACTAAATATATTAAAAGGTTGAAAATGGATAAAGATGCAAGTGTGAATTATTTAATAGACAAACTTATGGATTATTATAGTGTTTCAACAAATTATCAACTCGCAGAAAAACTAGGAATGAAATCTAGTTCAATATCAAGTTGGAAAAATAAAAAATCTATAAATGCAATCAAAAAGAAATGTCGTGAATTAGATATTTATAATGAAATATTTAAATATTATAAGGTATCAATCAATGGTGAATTTACTGAACAAGCTAAAAGTGATTACATAAGCTTTCTTGAGCATGATGACTCAGTCAAAGATTATAAAAAAACAATTTACGAAACAATTGACGTAGATGCTGCAACATATATTTTATTTAGAGAGTCATATGATGCAGCGATTAAGAATAATGATTTAAAAGCATTTAGAATTCATTTAATGGGATATGAACAAATAGGAGCCCTATGATATAGAATGAGCCAACCGCCTTTGTCTTATATTCTCGACCGACTAGGTCGCCCTTACGGGAGAGCCGAGAATTACCCAAAAAAAAGGCATAATTTCCTTATTTTGAGTAAGTCTCGGAGAATTCCTCACGGTTTTCACCCTAGTTGGAAGTATAAGCAACTTTCCAAACACACAATTACAAAGGACGGCTACCTTTATCCTCCAACCACCCATTAGGTGGATATGCGACCCATTACTCACATCTTGAAGCCGTGATGGCTAACCAATGCTTTCTTAACGGCTATATCTCTGTTCAGCGTCCTTTCATTTGCTAAAATGAAACCCTACACTACGAACAGACTTATTTAGTCTATTTTTGGCTCTTCCCGTTTTCCAGTTCGGGCAACTTTTACAAATTTGGTCTTAGCTGTTTTGTGTCAGCATCATTCATATTATTAACAATGATAATAATATGAATGATGTTAAATTAAGTGTGGTATAATTGCAGATAGCATACTTAATTGTGTGTCACGCTCTATCAGTCTTCCAGCACCGCCAAGTTTTGGAAAAAGGCTGATAAAGTCTTTCATATTTAATACTCCAAAATTCACATTATCTTTTAACATAATATTTTAAAGCTTTGATAGTTGTACTATCTATCTAGTTATTTACAAGTTGAGATTAGAAAATGGGTACAAGGCAGTTTCTATTAAATTACTCAATGCAAAGGACTGGCGTCCGAAGCACGAGAAGTAGAAACTTCTCAGAAACAGCTTGTACCCTGCATTCAATAATTATGCAGGTATTGTAATACATAAAATGGATTGATACAATAAAGAGAAAATGCTTTCACATCTTTTCATTTTTTTTCAAATGATTATATTTTGTTGTATATTTTTGATTTATGGATTTTTTTGCTTGGTTTTTAAATTAGTTTGAAAAAGAATTTAAAATTAAGTTTAGGTGCTTGTAGTTAAAATGTAGTTAAAAAGTTGTTTTTGAGTTTTCTTAAAGTGAGAGTTAAATCTCTTGAAGTTCCGCAATTAAGGGATGGTGCGGATGAGAGGACTTGAACCTCCACGCCTTGCGGCACCAGATCCTAAGTCTGGCGTGTATACCAATTTCACCACATCCGCATGTGATATTTTAACAATATAAAATAAGAATGACATTATAGCTATTTAAACTTTATGCCTATTTAAATTCTTTGCATTTAATGCAAAAGCTTTAGTGCCTTAGCGGCTAGCTTAACAAAATGGACTTTGTTCATTTTGTGTATAATTAATGGTACGCCCTACACGATTCGAACGTGTGACCGATGCCTTAGAAGGGCATTGCTCTATCCGGCTGAGCTACCGAAACATTTATCAGCTTATTTATTATAAGATAAAACATTAAAATTGTAAAGAAAAACTCTTATTTATTTTACCTATTATTAAGCATCTCAAAATAATCGATATTTAGTAAGTCTTTTGAAAGTTCCAAGACCGATATTTCAAGCTCTAAAGCTTCCATTAATAAACGATATAAATC
>JAFLJV010000216.1 GCA_022712845.1 Sulfurimonas sp.
GAATGAATTAGAGTTAGCTTCATCTTCACAGCTTACATTCGCTGTACATAAAAAATATACTTCGCAGTTATCTGCTTCAAAAGCAAAAGCTTTTTTGATTGTCGAGTCACTTTTAGAATCCCTTCCACAAAACTCTTCATATATTGTGTGTGATGATGTCTCACTTACAATGGCATATGCCACTAAACTTTTTACCTCTAAACCTATTGAATTAAATTTACAATCAGCTAAGATAGGTAAAAATAGCTATGTTGACGATATGTCAAAAGTTGAAAATGGTGTAGTAATTGGAGATAATGTAACTATTTTAGCTGGTGCATATATTGGAACTAAATCAATAATTAAAGATAATACTGTAATTCATGCAAATGTGACTATTTATAGAGATTGTGTCATTGGAGAGAACTGTATTATTCACTCAGGTACAGTTATAGGTGCTGATGGTTTTGGATTTTCTCATACCAAAGATGGTGTACATATAAAGATACATCAAAATGGAAATGTTATTATAGAAGATGATGTTGAGATTGGTGCTAATTGTGCAATAGATAGAGCAGTTTTTAATTCTACAACTATCAAAAAAGGTACAAAATTTGATAACTTTATACATATTGCACATAACTGTGAAATTGGTGAGAACTGTATATTTGTAGCTCAAACTGGAGTTGCTGGTTCAACAAAACTTGGTCGTAATTGTGTGGTTAGTGGACAGAGTGCATTTACAGATCATTTAGATATTGCTCCTTTTTCCACTTTTACTGCTAGAAGTGGTGTAACTAAAAGTATAAAAGAAAGCGGTGGTACTTATAGTGGCTATCCCCTTATGGAACACAAAGCGTGGAGAAGACTACAAATAAAAATAGCAAAATTAAATAGTTAGGAATTAGTATGAAGTTAAGTGATATAGCTACATTAATTAGTAGTGATTTTAAATCTAATGATTTTGAAATAAGTGGTATGAATACATTAAAAGATGCTACAAAAAATGAAATCTCTTTTATCTCAAATTTAAAATATAAAAAAGATATACAAAATTCAAATGCTGGTGCAATTATAGTTGATAGTAAAACTAAAGAGTTTGTTCCAAGCACCTCAATTGCATTGGTTGTAGATACTCCATACTGGGAGATGGCAACATTATCAAAGTATTTCTCTTCACCAATTGAAGATAACAATTTGCCTTCTGCAATAGTAGGTGAAGGTAGTAAAGTATCAGCTAAAGCCGAGCTTGCAAATGGTTCTATAATAGGAAAAAATTGTACTATTATGGCTCATGTATACATCGGTGCAGAGTCTGTAATTGGTGATAATACAATTATCTATCCAAGTGTTACAGTATATAGAGATTGTAAAATAGGTAATGATTGTATTATTCATGCAAATTCAACTGTAGGAAGTGATGGTTTTGGGTTTGCTACAAACAAACTTGGTGAGCATAAAAAAATATACCAAAATGGAAATGTTGTTATAGAAGATGATGTTGAAATAGGAAGCTCTACTACTATAGATAGAGCAGTATTTGGCTCAACTATCATAAAAAAAGGTGTCCGCATAGATAATCTTGTTCAAATTGGACATAATTGTATTATAGGTGAATATTCTGTTTTAGTTGCACAAGCTGGAATATCAGGTTCAACTACAATGGGTAGAAATGTTGTGATGGGTGGACAAAGTGCTACAGCTGGACATTTAGAAATAGCTCCCTTTACTACAATGGCTGCAAGAAGTGGTGTAACCAAAAGTATTAAAGATAGTGGTAAAACTTTTGCAGGATTTCCGCTAACAGAACATAGAACATGGCTAAGACTTCAGGGTAAAATTGCTAGACTATTAAAATAATATATTTAAGGATAATAAATGTCAAAAACAATTGCTTTAAGTGGAACAAAAAAAGGTGTTATTTCAGTAACTAAAATTGATAAGCCGTATGGCGAAAAGAGTGCATCTGTTGCGAGCATAGGGATATCTTTAACAGGTGATAAAAATGAGCCTGCGTGGAAAGTTCATATCCCACTAGAGAACTTAGATGAAGTTATTGGGGCTTTACAAGATTTAAAATAAGACTATATTCAGAGTATTAAGAACGTATTTTTTTGCATACCATAAGCTGGTATGCAATTCTTAAATTATGAAGACTTTACTTCTTTTATATACTCTGCAATTCTAGCGATACCTTTGCGAATAGTATTAATATCAGTAGCGAAACTCATTCTAAAATAACCTTCACTGCCAAATGCAATACCTGGAACAACAGCTACAAGTTTTTTATCTAATAGTTCTTTTGCAAATGTAAGTGAGTCAAAAGTTACATCTTTAATATTTACAAAAAGATAAAAAGCTCCATCTGGCGTTGAAACGCTTAACCCATCAACTTCATTTATAAGTTTAACAGCTTCATCCCGACGCTCAATAAATGCTTTTTTCATCATATTTATATCGTCATCGGCACTACCATCAAGACCAGCGATAGCTGCCATTTGCGTAATTGAGTTTATGTTTGAAGTACTTTGAGATTGAAGTTTTTTAGTAGCTTTAATTATTTCCGTATTGTGTGCCGCCATATATCCAAATCTCCAGCCAGTCATAGCTACTGATTTAGAGAGACCATTAATAGTTACTGTTCTTTTGTACATGTCATCACTAACAGCTGCACAAGAAGTAAATGTACCTTCATAAGTAAGTTTTTCATACATCTCATCAGAAGCAACTATTATATCAGTACCTTCTAGTACACGTCCGAGTGCCGTTAATTCTTCTTTTGTATAGATAGAACCAGTAGGGTTTGATGGAATAGTAAGGATTAGCATTTTAGTTTTAGGAGTAATAGCCTCTTTTAACTGAGCAGGAGTTATTTTAAACGAATTAGAATCATCAGTTTGTATCTCTACAACTTTACCACCGCAGTATTTTACTAACTCTGGATAAGTAACCCAATAAGGAGAAGGTATAATAACTTCAGCATTATCTTCAATAACAACGGAAAAAAGATTAAATAATGAGTGTTTAGCTCCGTTGTTTACCATAATTTGATTTGAAGAATAAGTTAGTCCATTATCTCGTTTAAGTTTATGAGCAATAGCTTTTTTTAGAACAGGATAACCATCAACAGCAGTATATTTTGTACATTCATCATTAATAGCTTTGATTGCAGCATCTTTTATAACTTGAGGTGTACCAAAGTCAGGTTCACCAGCTGAAAAACTAAGGATATCTTTTCCCTCAGCTTTTAATTCTTGAGATAGAGTGGTAATAGCGATTGTAATTGATTCAGATAGTGTATTAACGCGTTTAGTTAGCATCATTGCCTTCCTTTGATTATTTGTTTAAGCTTGAAAAATACTATATATTATTTCTGAGTTAAACTCAAAAAACGATAACACTTTTCCAATAAAATTTTGAAGGTATTATACTAGAATAATAGTAGATATGAGTTTATTATTTTAACTCTTCATAGCATTAATAAAAGATTTATATATTTCTTCAAGCTCTAAATCTTGCTCAAGAAGTTCTTTGTTATCTTCAACTAATATATGTTCTAGCACAGCAACTCTTTTTAGTAGATATTCAAACATCTCTTTATTAATATCTGGAAGCATATTGTGCATAAAAGGATCTTTACATCTGCCTTTTTCTATTACATGAGCTGGAATTCCAATAGCAGTTGCATTGTCTGGGACTTCTTTTACAACAACAGAATTTGCCCCAATTTTAGCATCCCTACCAATAGTTATATTACCAAGAATTTTTGCTCCAGCACCAATTACAGCACCACTTTTAATAGTTGGATGTCTTTTGCCATGAGTTAATGATACACCTCCAAGAGTAACACCTTGGTAGATTAAAACATCATCTTCTATAATACTTGTTTCACCAATAACTACACCAAATCCATGATCTATAAAAAATCTTTTTCCAATTTTTGCAGCAGGGTGAATATCTATACTTGTAACAATCTGATTTAAACCCATTATAGCTCTAGCAAGACGTTTAAAATTTGCATTGTAGAGTTTATGTGCAACTCTATACCAAGCTATAGCCCAAACTCCAGGATAGTTAAATAAAAAATCTATTTTTGAGTTTAGGGCAGGATCATTTTTATAAGCATTAGAAAAATCATTTTTTATATCAGCATAAAGTCCCAAGGTATTTCCTAAAGTTATTAATTTGTGGTTCGTAAATAACCATTTTGTTTTAAAAATAGTTCTAATTTTGCAAGTGTATCATTTTTTTCTTGTTCTGTTGTAAAATTAGAACAAGATAGGTCGCTTTTAAGCTTATTTGATATATTTACTATGTCATATCCAAGTGATTCTAATATATTTAGAATATTCTTAGATTCAACAGCGTTTATAATCTCATAAGAATTATCACTAATTTTAATAGTGTATTCATTTGGATGAGTAAATAAATTATGATTCATCCCTAGAGCTTCTTGATATGCACCAACATTGAAAAAACCTAAAAAATAATCTTCTTCATCTAAATTAACATCATGCAGATAAAGTGGTTTTTCAGGATTAAAACCAATTTCTCCATCACTATCACATGTTATATCCCATAAAGAAGCGGCACGAAGTGGTGTTGTGTTTAAGTGATGTAGTGGCATTACAGGAAAATGTTGATTTAATCCCCAATAGTCTGGCAAACTTTGAAATATTGAAGCATTTATAAGATAACGCTCTTGTAGTTTAGCTTGAAGTTGTTCCAATTCATTTGTAGGGTTTGCTGATTTTAAATATAGTGCTTTTTTTATAATATTATGAACTAAAATCTCAGCGTTTGAGCGATCTTGTAAATCTATATAACCTAAATCAAACAGTGTTAAAAGTGATTCCATATGATCAAGTGCATCATGTAGATATTCTATACAATTTGAATTATTTAAAAGTTTATTTAATTCTACTAACTCCTCTATTAGGGGTGGATTTTTAGTTTTAAAGTTTAGTAGTTTTTCTCTATAATCTTGTGTAAAAAGTTCTAGTACAGGAGTGATTAAAACAGCATGTGAAGCTACAATAAATCTTCCTGATTCTGTAAAAATATTTGGATGTTCAACATCTTTAGCATCCATTATTTCACCAAGTAAAAATACAACTGAACTAGAAAATTCATCAATAGAATAGTTTCTGGATTTTGAGTGAGTATGTTGATCATACTCTACAGCTAAACCACCACCAATATTGATACTGTTAAGTTTTTTGGCACCCATTTTTTTAAGTTCTGCATATATATTTCCAGACTCTCTTAGAGCTTTTTTAAGAGGTGCAATATCTGACATCTGAGATCCAATATGAAAATGAATCATATTTAAATACTCTAGTAGATTTGCCTCTCGTAAAAGAGTGATAGCTTCAATAATTTCAGTAGAAGTGAGTCCAAATTTTGCATCCATTCCACCACTTTTTGCCCAAGTTCCACTTCCTATGCTATGAAGCCTAACTCTTATACCAATATTTGGAATTTTTAAATTAGACTCTTTTGCAACTTCTATAATAGTTTTTAATTCTCCAAGTCCCTCTATTATTAAAATAATATTATGTCCACTTTGGGCAGCTATAAAACCAAGAGTAATCATCTCTTTATCTTTAAAGCCATTAACTGTAATATTTGCTCCACTTGGTACTTTACTCATTGCAAGAATTAACTCTGCTTTAGAACCAGCTTCTAACCCATAATTAAACTCTTTTCCTTGTGAAGTGATTGCATCTATAGCATTTGGAAATTGATTTACTTTTAGTGGAAAAACAGCATTAAAACTGCCATGATAGTTATTGTTTATGATAGCTTTATCAAAATATGAATATAGAGTTTTAATCTGTCTTTTTATCAAGTGAGGAAATCTGAGTAGTATGGGACCTCTTACTTTATTTGAACGGATTTTTTCAACAATTTGCAAAAGTGATGGCATAGATTTATAGTTAAGTTTAATCTGACCATCTTCAATAACAAAATTTTTATTTGACCAAATATTTAAACCAAAGTTATTCATAAATATTTCGTTTAAATATGTAATTTGTTATGAAAATGTTTATCTATATCAAAATATATTTCACCATTTTGATTTTTAAACGTAAGGTGCGATTTATTAAATCCATCAAAATGTTTAATACCCATAATAGCAGATACAACTTGCATACCTTTAATTAGATTATTATGATAGTTTCCAATCTCTCTACCTTCTTTAATTACCAGATACGATGCCCTTTTTTTCTCATCTTGTGTTGCCATACCAACAGGGCATACATGAGAGCCAAAACCAGAACACATTCTAGCACGGATACATCCACCACTCATCATAAATCCTCTAGCAATACCGATAGCATCAGCACCCATACATAGAGTAATTACAGCATCATCAGGTGTTAAAATTTTCCCACTAGCAATGATTTTAATATCGTGACGAAGATTATGTTTTTTAAGTAGAGTATCTAGTACATAAAGTGCATTATTTGTAGTCAGTCCAACTGATTCCATAAGTTCTAGAGGGGCAGTAGCACTTCCACCTTCGCCACTATCAACAGAGATATAATCTGGTATATTTTTACCAGCAGATTTTCTTTTTGAAATATCTTTTATCATACTCTCTACTGCATCAGCATCAGAGATTACAATTTTAAATCCAACTGGTTTTTTAGATATTTTTTGTAGTTTTTCTACAAAATCAAGAAGATGCTCGGTTGTATCTGCATATGGAAATCTATTTGGTGAAAAAACATCTTTTCCTTCTTCAACACCTCTATAGAAAGCGATATCGGCAGTTACTTTAGCGGCAGCTAATTTTCCACCTGTTTGTTTTGCTCCTTGAGCAATTTTTATTTCTGTCATGCGACAAAATTTCATTACTTTTTCATATCTAAGTTCATCAAATGTTCCATCTTTATGACGAACACCATATAGTCCAGAACTCATTTGAAAAATCATATTTGGAATATCTTCTGGAACTTCTTTTGGAAAATCTTCTAAATCTGCTTTCCAGTTTACACGAAATAGTACATGGGTTGCATTATCATAAATATATGTATTTTGTGTTCTTTTATGCAATAAAACATTTCTATACCATTTAATAGCGACTGCACGATTAAAGAAAAATGAAGCAATACTAAAAATTACCTCTGCAAAAGGTTTACTCTCTACTATCTCAAGATATTTACAGTTTTGTAAATCTGGTTTATGTGTAAAAAGATGGTTTGAAGTAAGAGAACCTTCACCTGTATTGATAGTTAATTTTGTTCTATGTCCAGCTATTGAAAATGCACGTATAGCTTCTGGAGATAATGCTCCATCACTCATAGCTGAACGAAGTATAGGTGTATGAGAAACAAAAGGTATCTCTCTGTCTTTACCAAAAGTAACAGAAGTGTCTTCACTAACTTCATCATCATTAAGAACATTTGTAGCATGCTTAATTATAAATCTAGCACCAGAGAATGGTTGTGTTACAGAAAAAGATTTATAATTTGGTTTATCTTTTGCAGCTGTATAAACCCAATCAACTTTATCTTTAGAATCATAAAATGTCTCATCTGCAAAGTATTGGCGAAGAGGGTCTCTTAAGCTTTCAAATAGATACCTTACACGACCTATAACTGGATAGTTTATAAGTAAGGCGTGTTTTCTTTGTACATATTTATCGTATATATACAACATAAATGTACCTACTAAAGCAGCCAATATAAAAAATTCAATAAAATCTAAAAAGTAACCCCATAGTAAATGTAAAAGATCCATTAAAAACTCCCTATATTTATAATTTTTTCTGTTTTATCTTCTAAGTTTTTTACCCATATAGTAGCATCTTTTAACTCATTTGAGCCTATTACAGCACAAAATTTTGTATTTACTTTATCTGCTGCTTTTAAGTGCTTTTGTAGGTTTTTAGCTTTATAGTCTATAATTGTTTTATCTGTTTGTCTTTTTTTATGTGCAAGTTTTATAACTAAATTAATTGCTTCATTATCCATCGCACCGATATAATAACCATCTCTTGAATTTTGTGGCATTTTAATTAACTCCATAAGTCTCTCAGTACCCATAGCAAAACCAACAGCAGGAGTAG
>JAFLJV010000217.1 GCA_022712845.1 Sulfurimonas sp.
TACTCGTGGACATGGTCATGACCTTGCAGGATTTGATGTTTATCATAAAGTTCGTGGTCTTAAATGGCCTGTTGTTGATGGTAAAGAAACATCATGGAGATTTAATGCTAAGTATGATCCATATGCAGCAAAAGCTACTGCGAAAACTGGTAACTCACATGCATTTTATGGAACACTTGCAAAAGCACTACAAAGTGGTACTTTAACAGGTAAAGATAAATCTTCTAAGAAAAAATCACTTGCAAATAAAGCTAAAATCTTTGCTCGTCCATATATGGATCCTCCAGAGATGCCAGATACAAATTATGATTTCTGGTTAAGTACAGGTCGTGTATTAGAACATTGGCATTCAGGAACTATGACTATGCGTGTACCTGAACTATTCCGTGCTGTTCCTGAAGCATTATGTTATATACATCCTGATGATGCAAAGAAAAAAGAGCTTAAACAAGGTCAACTTGCATGGATTGAGTCTCGCCGTGGTAAAGTTAAAGCTAGAATTGAAACACGTGGTAGAAATAGACCTCCACAAGGTTTAATATATGTTCCATGGTTTGATGAAAATGTATTTATTAATAAAGTTTGTTTAGATGCGACATGTCCAATGTCAAAACAAACAGACTTTAAAAAATGTGCTGTTAAAATTTATAAAGCATAATTGAAGTTAATTGAAAGATAAGGAAAAGTTTGCATTTTAAAAGATGCTTAATAAAATGAAAAACAAAATAGTTAGTGATAGAAGAAAATTTATTCTTAATATGGCAAGAGGTGTTGGAATAGCAACACTGGGTGGCTTTGTATGGAGTGCATATATTGATGAAGTGACAGCCTCACAGCTTATCCTTCGACCACCAGGGGCAATAAAGGAAGATGATTTTTTGAAAACTTGTATTAAATGTGGGCTTTGTGTTGAAGCTTGTCCATTTGATACATTGTTACTTGCTAAACCAGGTGATAATAAACCTCTAGGGACTCCATATTTTATTCCTAGAGATATACCTTGTTATATGTGTCCAGATATTCCTTGTGTTCCAGTATGCCCTACTGGAGCACTTGATGAATCTAGTGTTACAACAGATGGAGAACTTGATATAAATGTGTCCGAAATGGGACTTGCAGTTATTGATGATGAGAGTTGTATAGCTTTTTGGGGAATTCAATGTGATGCTTGTTATAGAGCTTGTCCTCTTTTGGGTGAAGCGATAACAATTGAGTATAAAAAAAATATTAGAACTGGTAAACACGCTTTAATGACACCTGTTGTTCACTCTGAAATCTGCACTGGTTGCGGACTTTGTGAAAAAGCTTGTATAACAGAAAAAGCAGCTATATTTGTACTTCCAAAAGAAATTGCAATGGGTAGAGTTGGCAATCACTATGTTAAAGGTTGGGATAAAAAAGATGAAGAGCGTATAAGTAGCTCTACAAAAATAAATTCTACAACTGAAATAAATAAAAAAAGTGCCATTGACTCTTTAAATAGTGGATTAGAGGATTTATACTAAATGAATGTTCTTTGGGATAATCACCGATACCTATTTTTTAGAAGATTTGCTCAAATAGGTTTACTGATACTGTATTTTGGAGCAAATGCTTGGGGATGGACTATCCTTATGGGGAATCTTAGTTCGTCAGTTTTTCTTAATATTGTTCCTTTAAGTGATCCATATGCTGCATTACAAATGTTGGCAGCAGGTGCTATTATGGCAGGAGATATACTTTTAGGTGTGTTTATTGTTACTATATTTTACCTATTAATTGGCGGTCGTGCCTTTTGTAGCTGGGTTTGTCCAGTAAATATAGTTACAGATGCAGCGGCATTATTAAGAAGAAAACTTGGTGTTGATCTAGTTGCAAAAAAACAGCCAGCTTCGCGAAATATGCGATACTGGGTTTTAGTATTAAGTTTAGTTATATCATTTATAATGGGTGTTACAGCCTTTGAATTTATTTCACCAATATCTATGCTTCATAGAGGTATTATATTTGGTTTAGGTTTTGGATGGGCAGCGATGCTCATAATTTTTCTTTTTGACCTATTCGTTTTAAAAAACGGGTGGTGTGGACATATATGTCCACTTGGTGGATTTTATTCACTAGTTGGAAAATATAGTCTTATTAAAGTAAATCATACAGCAGAAAATTGTACTGCTTGTATGAAATGTAAAACTGTTTGTCCTGAGCATCAGGTATTACACATGATAGATAAAGAAAGCTTACCTGTTCTTTCAGGCGAGTGCACAAACTGTGCTAGATGTATTGAAGTGTGTGATGATGATGCTCTTAGTTTTTCAATAAGAAAACTAGCAAATAACAAAAAAACGGGAGAATAAAATGAAAGCAATGAGTAAGATAACGATTGGTTTAGTTACTACAGCACTACTAATGGTTGGTTGTGTTGGTGGCGGTGCTAAATCATCATCAAAATCAGGAGTATCAGAAATAGTAACTGAAGAGTCTTTGGGTTTAAGAAAAACAGACCTATACTCTGAAAATACTACAACTGCTGTAAAAACAGAGTACAGTAGAGCACAAGCTACTACTAGTACTAAAATTCAAAGAGCATTTCAAGATGCTCCACCAATGATTCCGCACAATACAATTGGAATGTTACCAATTAAAATAAATGACAATAGATGTATTAGTTGTCATATGCCAGAGATGGCTGGTGGTCTTGGTGCTACACCATTACCAAGTTCACACTTTACAGATTTTAGACCTAAACATACCATTAAAAATGGTAAATTTCAAAAAGCTGTGGACAACTATAAAAATGAAGTAGCTATCAATAAGACTGATAAACTTCAAGGTTCTAGATTTAACTGTACACTTTGTCATGCTCCACAATCTCAAGGTGACTTAATTGTTGAAAACAATTTTGAAGCTACTTTTACAAAAAAAGATGGTGCTAGCAAGTCAAGCTGGATGGGTTCCTCTTTAACTTATGAGTTAGACACGATTAAAGGTGGTGATAATTTCATTACTAAAAAAGATATAGCAAATGCAAATTCTGCTGCTGGTAGTTTAGACCATTAATGCGAAGAAGAGAGCTTTTTAGCTCTCTTGCTTCATCTTTTCATAAAGAAAAAAAGCAAGAGACAATACTAAGACCACCTTATTTTGAGGATGAATCTCTTTTTCATAAAGAGTGTCATAAATGTGAAGCAAAATGTGCCACTGTTTGTGAAGAAGAAATTATCAAAATAGCAAATGATAAAACTCCATATTTAGATTTTTCTAAAAGTGGATGTACATACTGTGATGAGTGTACAAAAGTATGTGAATTTGGAGTACTTAGACTTGATAATAAAAAATCTATTAATGCAATAATAAGTATAAATAAAAATAACTGTGTTAGTTGGCACCATACTATGTGTTTTTCATGTAAAGATCCATGTTTAGACAATGCTATAGATTTTTCTGCAATGTTTATGCCTATCATTAATGATAAATGTACAGGATGTGGATTTTGTATCAGTAAATGCCCTACAAATGCAATTGATATAAAAGTAATAAATTCACTAAAATCAAGTTAATAATACAATAAAATATTAATTTATCTAGTGTAAAATAAAGTAATAAAAGGAAGAAAATGAATATTTCAAGTATAGTAGTCCAAACACTACCAAAATACCTAGAAGAGGTAGTACAAAATTTAAAAAACAATGAAGCATGTGATTATCATATGCATGATGAAAAAGGTCGAGTTATTATCACTATTGAAGGTGATGGTGTGGCTGAAGAACTTAAAAAACTTAGTATAATTGAAGCAATTCCTCATGTTATAACAGCTGATATGCAAATGGCATATAGTGAAGATGAGTTAGATGCACATATGGAAATCATTGCTAATGGTGATGCTGTTCCAAAGATTTTAAATGACGATAATGTAAAGGCATCAGACATAGTTTATAACGGTGACTTAAAGAAAAAAGATAATCTATCTGAATTTACACAAAAATTTGATGAAACAAAAAGGTAGAGTGTGTCCGTAATATTTGAATCAACAATAAAAATGGTTGAAGGAAGCAGTGAAAATTGGTATATTGAGCTTAAAGACACTGTAGATGGTAGAGTAGAAATTTGTAAAGATTTAGCAGAATATTCAAAAAAAGTTGAAGAACTTGGTAGTGACTATGGTGGAAATATTGATGAAGTAAAGTGGTTAAAAGATGAAAATATTCCTCTTCCTATAATGGATACTATAAGATTTGAAATGTCAAAGCTTCAACGTGAGATAGAAGATGAAACAGGCAAATCACTTATAGATAAGGAGTCATAAATGCCAGTTGCAAAATCAATACAAACGCAAAAATATCTAGCAAAAGATGAAATTCAAAAACATTTAGAAGGGGTTGAATTTATTATAATGGCTGCTCCTGCACCTGAAAGATTTAAAGATACACCTATTCACTTTACATTTTTTCTTAATACTCAAGATAAATTACCCGTAGAGATAAAAGATGAAATATTAAATAAATTTTTACAAGATAATAAAATAAAAAATCCTATAGAAGTTATGAGTCAAATTATGCCTATTGGATTCTCACAAGGGAAACAAGAAACTTTAATGCCTCTACTTATAGTAAAACCTGAAGATATGAGAAGTATTCCTAATCATCCTATGTTAGTAATGGACTTTTTAGCAGATTCTGATAATTTTGAAGAAGCAAAAAAAGATAGTTTAGTGGGTTGGACTTATAGTTACAACAGTTAAAAGTTTACTTTAGTGTATAACTATATAAACATAGTAAAGGGAACTAGGTACCTGAGGTATATCTTCCCTTTACAACAACTAATTTAAACTAATATTCTCCACTTCTTTTATAGTTTTAACTATATCTTTTGATAAATTTTCACAACCATCTTTTGTAACTAATATATCATCCTCTATTCTAATCCCTATCCCACGATACTTTTTAGGTACACTTTTATCATTTTTAT
>JAFLJV010000218.1 GCA_022712845.1 Sulfurimonas sp.
TTACTTTTTGATAGAGTAATAAACTATGTTGCTGTTTTAGACGTAGGTGTATGTTCTTCAAAAGTTGCACAGATGTATAAACATTCAAGGCCAATGATTATAGATACTCAAAATGATGAAAATTTTATGCAAATTATGCAACTGCGTCATCCTCTTATTGAGATTCAAGAGAGAGGTGGATTATATATTCCAAATGATATTGTTATGGGAAATAGAACTTATATGGATCTACCTCACCCAAAAACAGTTATGCTTGATGTTGGTGTTCATGATGGACATGATATAAATGGTGTGTTACTTTATGGAATTAACTCTAGTGGAAAATCATCACTTATGAAGAGTATAGGGATAGCGACACTTATGGCTCAATCAGGTTTTTTTGTTAGTGCTGCTGTTATGAAGTTTTCTTTATTTGATTCATTGTTTACTCGTATAGTTTCAAAAGATAATCTCTCAAAAGGGCTTTCAACATTTGCAGTTGAGATGTTAGAACTTAAAAATATATTTAATCGCTCTACAGTTAAATCATTGATTTTAGGTGATGAGATAAGTCATGGAACAGAAACATTATCTGGAGTAGCAATAGTTTCAAGTGCTATTATAAAACTTGCAAAACTTCGCTCACTTTTTCTTTTTGCAACACATCTTCATCAGCTCTCAACGATGAAAGAGATAACTATACTTGATAATGTAGTTAATTTGCACCTTAGTGTTGAATACGATGAAGACAAAGATACTTTACTCTTTAACAGAGTCCTACAAGCTGGAAGTGGAAGTAGTATATATGGTTTAGAGTTTGCAAAATCACTTCATATGGATAGTGAATTTTTAGATACAGCAAATAAAATTAGAAAAAGATTGGCAAAAGATTTCGATGAACTAGAGTTACTTGTTAAGAAAAAAACTTCTAAATATAATAAAAATCTTTATGTAACTAAGTGTGTTATATGTGGTGCTATAGCTGAAGATGTACATCATATTAATCATCAATCGTTAGCAGATAGAGCAGGGTTTATTGGGCATTTTCATAAAGATTCTAAGCATAATCTTGTTCCTCTATGTAAAGAACATCATAAAGATATACATGATGGTAAAATAGAAGTTAATGGATTTATAATGACTTCTAATGGTTTAGAGTTAAAGTTTCAAGAGCAGATTAAAAAAACTGAAGATAAAAAGATAGAGGATCCTGAAATAAATGAACATGAGGATAAAGAAGAACCTAAAGGATTTGTATTAGATGATTGGGATTAATTATTGTATTTTAGCTGTCATTAAACACAATTTGAGTTTGATCAACAATTAAACCATCCATATTATTACTAATTGCGTACTCTAAAATATCAAAAAGATAGTTAATTAACTCAAATTCACTCTCATGGTCACAAGAGTTAACTACACAGGTATATAGTTTGTGACCAAAGCATTGAGTTTGAAAATCAGTTTGTAAATTTGATGTAGCTTTAATCGCTGTTTCAGTATTAACAGCATCAAGTGCCATACAAACAAGATTATTTTCCAATATAATTAATTTATCTGTTTTTCTTTTATGTGCTTGTATTTTAGATAAATCAAAATCTTTATCACATAAACTTAAAGATACTGCATATTCCAAATTATATCTATTCATTCTATATATAAATTCTTCTAAATTAGTAATAATTATTTGATGATACTCATGTCTATTTTTATGAATAGAAGTCAACATTTAGTATTCCTTATCTAGTTTACTTCAGATATAATAACATAAATTGATATACTAATTAGCTTGACAGGTAGAAAATAAAATATGTATAATTAAATTTTAAATAAATGGAGAATAAATGAATAAACTTTTTATTATTTTAGTAGTAACAATAACTATTATGATTTCTGGGTGTACTCAAGAAACGCAGAATAAAATGGGAAGAACTATACAGAACTGGACAGGTACAGATGGAGTTCTTGATATTTATATGGGAGAGAAGCTTGTGCAAAGATTTATAAAGATTGACAAACTCTCAACAGCAGAAGCAACACAAGGAAGTTCACCTAGAACTTATCGTTATGGGTATGGATATTTAGATTCTAATTTTAATTTTAAAGTTGATGCTGGAGAGAAAAAATTATATTTTGAAATTAGTGATTATGCAACGCCTTATATATTTTATGATAATCCAGGTAGTAAATGAAAATTATAGAGCTTTTTAAACATCTTATTAATTCAAAAAGTGAGACACCAGATGATGGTGGGCTTTTAAATTTTATAGAGAGTTATTTACCAGGTTTTACAGCAATCCATATCGATATAGAAGATGTTAAAAATCTTTTTATATATAAGAAATTTGGAGACGGTGAGCATTTATGTTTTGCAGGGCATGTAGATATAGTACCCGCTGGAGATGGTTGGGATAGTAATCCTTATGAAGCAATAGAAAAAGATGGCTATATTTATGGTCGTGGCACTCAAGATATGAAAAGTGGAGTAGCAGCATTTACACAAGCTGTTAAAGAGGCTACAAACTTTAAAGGAACACTTTCTCTCTTACTCACTTCTGATGAAGAGGGTGATGCGATTTATGGTACTGTTGAGGTTTTAAAATATTTAAAAGAAAACTCTATGCTCCCAGATGCCGTTGTAGTAGCTGAACCAACATGTGAAGAAAAATTTGGTGATGCAATTAAAGTAGGGCGTAGAGGCTCTATAAATGGTTATTTAACTCTAAAAGGTAAACAAGGGCATGCAGCATATCCAGAGAAGGCAATAAATCCAATTCATAATATCTCAAATATTTTACCTAGTATTGCTGGTATTAATTTGGATGAAGGAGATCAATTTTTTAGTCCAAGTAAATTTGTTATAACAGATATTAGAGCTGGTATGCAAGTAACAAATGTTACACCAAATCATCTCGATATGATGTTTAATGTAAGAAATACTACTTTAACTACTCAAAAAGAGGTTACAGAGTTTATTGCTAAAAATTTTAAAGATTTAGAATATGAACTTAAATTAACTCAAGGTTCATATCCATTTAAGACTGATATAGATACTAAAGTAGTAAAAAATATTGATAAGTCTATAGAAAAAATAACAGGTAGCAAACCAAAACACTCAACAGCTGGAGGAACTTCAGATGCTAGATTTATAGCTCAGTATGGTATTGATGTAATAGAATTTGGTGTAATAAATGACACTATTCACAGCATTAATGAGAGAACAAGTAAAAAAGAGGTTGAAAATCTTTACAGAGTATTTAAAGATTTAATTGAATGTTGGTAGTATTAATTATCATGGTTAATAATTTTCTTTTCAATAACTTAACGATTTATAATTTCATTTCTCTTCATATAAAAATACATAATAAACATTATTGATATAGCAATTGTAGTATATGTAACGCCTGTTCCAAAGTTAAATTGAATTATTATATAAGCAATAATACAGATTATTATAATTTGTAGTAACAAAAATAAATTTGGTTTAAAAGCTCCACGAGAACGTCTTCTTTCATTAATATGCATAATGTACTCCATGTAACCTTATGTATTAACAATTATTATAGTACAAGATAAATAAAATTTAAATAAAAGTTTGATACTAATATAAGTGAAAATAAAGTAAAATTTTAAAAATATTTATAAGGATATATATGAAATTTATACAAACTAATAAAGCTCCATCAGCAATAGGACCATATTCTCAAGCAGTTGTGGTTAATGGTATGGTATACACATCGGGGCAAATTGCTTTAACACCAGAAGGAATTATGCTTGAGAGTGATGTAGTAATTCAAACAAAACAGGTACTTAAAAATTTAAAAGCTGTTTTAGAAGAGGCTGGAAGTTCTATGAATCAAGTTGTAAAAACTACAATATTTATAGATTCAATGGATGATTTTGTAACTATTAATGAGATATATGAAGAGGCATTTGGCTCTCATAAACCAGCTCGAGCAACTGTAGCGGTTAAAACTCTACCAAAAAATGCTTTAGTAGAAATAGATGCAGTAGCATTGGTTAAATAAAACTTAAAGCTAGTTTAGGTATAATTCCGAACTTTTTATAATAGATTTAAGGAATTGTATATGTACGCAATTATCAAAAATGGTGGTAAGCAATATAAAGTTCAAGAGGGTGATATTTTATTATTAGATAAAATGTCTCTTGAGCCAAAAGCTACTATCGAGATTACAGAAGTTCTAGCAGTAAATGCAGGTGAGCTTAAATTTGGAGCACCATATGTTGATGGTGCAAAAGTTACTGCTGAAGTAATTAATGAAGGTCGCGCTAGAAAAGTTGTGATTTTCAAAAAGCGTCGTCGTAAAGACTCTAAAGTTAAAAGAGGTTTCAGAAGAGACTTCACTCGTGTTCGTATCACGAGCATAGCTGCATAAGTAGGAGATAGAAATGGCACACAAAAAAGGTCAGGGAAGTACACAGAATAATCGTGACTCAGCTGGTAGAAGACTTGGTGTAAAGAAATTTGGTGGAGAAGCTGTAATAGCTGGTAACATCATTATTCGTCAAAGAGGAACTAAGGTTCATCCTGGTAAAAACATGGGTATGGGTAAAGATCATACTTTATTTGCACTAGTTGATGGTATTGTTAAGTTTGAAAGAAAAGACAAAAAACGTCAACAAGTTTCAATAGTACCTGCTACATAATCTCTACATATAATGTTTAGGCTTTTGCCTGAGCATTTATTTACTTCATCAATTTAGATTTACATCTAAATAATTTTAAATATTTAATAATTTACTTTTTATTGTTGATAGTGAGTTTTTAAGTTTTTAAATGTTTGTATATTTTGTTTATTAGTTGTATAACTGCAGCATTCAAGTATACTATCGATTCTTGAGATTTACTCAAGAATCTTACGTAGCTAGTTACTAGCTAAAGTTGAGAATAGAAGGAAAGCACTTGTTTACGGATAGCGTAGAATTAACAGTTAGTTCAGGAAAAGGTGGACAAGGTTGTGTTGCATTTCGTCGTGAGAA
>JAFLJV010000262.1 GCA_022712845.1 Sulfurimonas sp.
GCTCTTCCGATCTTAAAAAATAATAATCTATTTATTTTAGGAAAAAATAACTCACTTTTAAATCAAATATCTTTATTTTTTGAAATGGAAGGTGATGCAAAAATTGAACTTTTTAAAAATCCATTGAATAATACAAGAGCTATTGGGGTATTTGATATGGAAAAACTTTCAAGAACTATCTTTTTTAAACTTCAACATCTTGGAAAATATTCAAGTGTTGTTTTTAAAAATGATGAAATAATTAAAAAGAGTATTAAACCTTCTCAAAATGGTATTATTTATAATATAAATAATGATTCACTCGCTATAAAACCTCAAGCAAAAAAATTCAATGATATTTTAAAAGATATTGTTGATCATAGAGTTGTATATGTTGGAGAGAGTCATACAAAATTTTCAAGTCATTTAAATCAGCTTAAAATCATTAAAGCGATGTATAAAAATAATCCAAACTTATCTATAGGGATGGAGATGTTTCAAAAGCCATACCAAGAGTATCTTGATGCATATATTGCTGGTGATATAGATGAAAAAGAGATGGTATTAAAAACACAATATTTTAAACGTTGGAAATATGACTATGAATTGTATAGACCAATTATACTTTTTGCAAAAGAGAAACAGATCCCTATGATAGCACTAAATATTGATAGAGAGATAACAAAACTTGTTGTAAGTGAGGGTCTTGATGCTCTAAGTGATGAGCAAAGAGAACATATACCAAGCTCAATCGACTTTTCAAATAAAGAGTATAAAAATTATTTAAGACTAGTTTATTCTATGCACCAATCAAAAAGTTTTAAAAATTTTGATGAATTTCACCATGCACAGTTGATTTGGGATGAATCTATGGCAAAAAATATAGTAGATTATTTAGAAGAAAATCAAGAGCAAACTATGGTTGTACTTGCTGGTAATGGTCATATTATGCATGGTCATCGGATACCAGACAGAGCTTCAAGACGAGGTTTGGATGATTATATTATAACTGTAAATTTATCAAATCCTGAACCTGGAATTGCAGATTATGTTTTATACCCTACACTTATTGGTACAAAAAAAGCAAAAAAACTTGGTGTCTATCTTGAGTCTGATGATAAATTAAAAGTTTTAAATATTGTTGAAAAATCTACTGCTGAGAAAGCAGGAATAAAAGCAGGTGATACTATTGTTTATTTTAATGATGTATCCGTTAAAAGTAAATATGATCTTAAAAGAGAGTTAGCTTTTGTAAAAGGAAGTGCAGAGATAACACTTATTAGAAATATGCAACAAGTTAAAGTAACTGCTGAGTTTCCTAAATAGCTATTAAGTTATTTATGCTCACTTACTTATCTCCAAACTATTTGTAAGTCATTGTTTAAAAGTGATTTATCAAATAGTTGTATAGGTGCTTTTAAATTACCTATATTATCTCCTGTATCTAAAAACTCTTGTAAATAATACTCTCTATCATAACCTCTTGTTTTTAAATCTTGAATAATATCATTGATATCATCTGTATTTAAAAAATCGCTATGAACTGTAGTTCTAACTTCAAAGTTGTAAAAATTACATATTAGCATATTGAGTGTTTTAGAGAAATCATCGTATCTATTTGAGTTTGTAATTTGCATATATTTATTTTTTGGTGCTTTATAGTCTAATGCTATATAGTCTAGTAAATTTAGTTTTATTAACTTTTCTATATGTTGATAGTTTATTCCATTTGTGTCTAGTTTGATTTTAAATCCAAGTTTTTTTATCTCTTGACAGAAAGGGATTAAACTGTGTGATGTTGCTTCACCACCTGAGAGTACAACAGCATCCAAAAGACCTTTTCTATTTTCTAAAAAATTTAAAATATCTTTGTAGCTATATGTACCATTTTTGGAAAAAACAATATCTTTGTTATAGCAGTAATTACATTGAATATTACACCCACTAAACCATATGATACAAGCTAAATGGTTAGGATAATCTAAGTGGGTGAATTTTGTAAAATCATAAATAACTTTATTGTTGAATAAATTGACGTCTTTGTTTATGCTCACCAGTTTTTCCTACGTTAAAGCTTTCCACGGGTCTATGATAGCCCATAACTCTTGTATATACTATACATTTTTGTCTTTTATCTGCATACAGACTTAATGCTTCGTTTTTGCTCATTTTTTTTCCTTTATATTAGAGTTTATATCAAGTTCAGAATAACGATGCACAATCAGTTTAACCATTTATTTGGGAGAAATAAATATGTATAAGATTAAAATATACATCGTCATTACAAACATGACATTACGTCAAGTTTATGAAACTTCTAAAGCTACATTTTCTTCTATTAAAATTTCCTCATCACATTTTGGACAAAATTCATGTTCTCCTGCGATATACCCATGTTTGGGACATATTGAAAACAAAGGTGTAATAGTTATATAAGGGAGTCTAAAGTTAGAAATAACATTTTTAACTAACTTCCTACATGCCTCAGTTGAACTAAGCTTTTCTTGCATATATAGATGTAAAACTGTTCCACCAGTGTATTTACACTGTAAGTCATCTTGAAGAGTAAGTGCTTCAAATGGATCATCAGTTAAATCTACTGGAATTTGAGAAGAGTTAGTATAGTAAATATTTTCATCCATTCCAGCTTGGAGAATTGAATCACCGTATCTTTTTTTATCTTCTTTAGCAAATCTGTAAGTTGTTCCCTCAGCAGGTGTCGCTTCAAGATTATAAAGATTTCCAGTTTCTTCTTGGTACTCAACCATTCTATCTCTCATATGATTTAAAATATCTATGGCAAATTGCATTCCATCCTTATGGCTAATATCATAAGCATCAGAAGTGAAGTTTCTAATCATTTCATTCATACCATTTACACCAATAGTTGAGAAGTGATTATTAAAACCTGGTAGGTATCTCATTGTGTATGGAAAAAGTCCTCTGTCATACATATCTTGGATAAATACTCTTTTTTTCTCTAGTGTATTTTTAGCATGATTCATAAGTTGATCAACACGAGCATATAATGAATCTTTATCACCTTTATATAAAAACCCAAGTCTAGCCATGTTTAGAGTAACTACACCAATACTTCCTGTCATTTCAGCACTACCAAAAAGACCACCACCACGCTTAAGAAGCTCTCTTAAATCAAGTTGTAGTCTACAGCACATACTTCTTACATGACCAGGTTTATAAGCCTCTTCATTAGGTACAAGCTTTCCATTTTCATCTCTTTTGTACTGACTACCTATAAAATTTTGAAAATAAGATGAACCAATTTTTGCTGTATTTTCAAAAAGTATATCTGTGTTTTCTCCATGCCAATCAAAATCTTCTGTAATATTTACAGTTGGAATAGGAAAAGTAAAAGGTTGACCAGTTTTATCACCCTCAGTCATCACTTCATAATAAGCTTTGTTTATTTGATTCATCTCTTTTTGAAAGTTTTTATATGTCATATCTATAAGATTATTACAACCACGCTCACTTGCAACAGCTTCTAATTCACTATCAAGAAGATCTTTAAAAAGATGTTCTTGTTTACATGTTGGAATTTGATCTTTTAAATCTTGTGGTACAGTCCAGTCAATAGTAACATTTGTAAAAGGAGATTGCCCCCAACGAGCAGGAACATTTAAGTTGTAGATAAAGCTTCTAACCGCTTTTTTAACCTCTTTATATGGAAGTTTATCACGAAATACATAAGGAGCTAAGTATGTGTCAAACGATGAAAAAGCTTGAGCACCAGCCCACTCACTTTGAAGTATTCCTAAAAAGTTTGCCATTTGACCAAGAGCTTCACGAAAATGTTTTGGAGCATCACTTTCAACTCTACCACGAACACCATTAAAGCCCTCATCAAGAAGTACTCTTAGACTCCAACCAGCACAGTAACCAGTTAAACAATCTAAATCATGGATATGATAATCACCATTTCTATGAGCGTAACCTTCCTCTTTTGAGTAGATTTTATCTAGCCAGTAGTTTGCTATAACTTTTCCAGCTGTATTATTTACAAGACCTGCATTTGAGTAACCAGTGTTTGAATTTGCTTTAATTCTCCAATCACTTCCATTTATATACTCCTCTACTGTTTGAGTAGAGTTTATGTAAGTTGTATCTTCATCTAAAAAGTTGTCTCTTTGCATTTTATGCATATGACGATAAAGTAAAAATGATTTCATAACATCAAAGTATCTAGCTTTATAAAGCTCCTCTTCAATGGAATCTTGAATATCTTCAACTGCTACAACTCTTTTATTTTTTATTTTTTCAAGTACATTGAAAAATATTGAACTATCATAAGTAGTATGTTGTGATTTAAAAGCTTTTTTAATTGCATCTTCAATTTTAAATGATAAAAATTCTTTGTTGGTACCGTCTCTTTTTAAAATGTTTTTAATCATTGTTTACCCCTGAAATTATTAAAAGAAGTTTATAAGAAGTGATGTTAAATACTTATAACAAAAAATGTCACATAAGCGTCACAAAAAGCTTTGTTAATTGCTATAGGGTATAATTTCATATGGAAAAAAAAATAGAAAAAATTTTAAATATTTGGCACAAACACTTTAGTGATGAAAAATATCAATACTCCGAATTTGAGAGTTCTGATATAGAGTATTTTGCAGGTTGTCTTCTTTATAACCACTTTGCATTTTCAAAAGCATTAGATACCATGAAAACAATGGATTTATCCTATGATTTTCTAGAAGAGTGTGGTGATACTTATGATGGAATTATTGATATTATAAAAAGTATTGAGCTTGAAGATGAGATACAAAAATTAG